>JBHHWX010000736.1:0-2754 GCA_046756745.1 bacterium
GAGGTGAAGCGTACACAGAGAATTTTGTAGGCCAGAAGGGTGACGCACCACCCTGAAGCGATTTCAGCCTCGTAAAACTTAATAACGCAGATGGCGACAGTGTTAGTTAACTGGAAGCCAATACAGAGGAATCGATAGTCGATACTATGGACGAGATAATGTGGCACTGCCGGGAAACCAGGCAGCAAACAGAGAACACAAACATCATCCTAAGGCAGAGGCGCGGTGAGATTCCCGAGGGTCTGTCGGGGTCGGAGCGCCTGGCATGCAAGAAGAGAAGCATCAGGAACTTGGGAGGCCCCATCGGCTCCTGGGAGCGAGGCAAGGTATGCGGATATTGAGGCACCGAAGGGGAAACCCGGAAACGGAACTAGACCGAAACCTAAAACTTGCTTGTCGGGGAAGCCATCCTAACCGAGAAGGGAAGGAGGCCGGAAGTCGATGGGGAGTCAGACCGGCTCATAGTACTCTGAGCACGGGAAAGCCGTGTACATGGGGAAGGGGCCGGCAAAGTTACGCAGCCTGCAAAGGACACTTCAACCAGACACGAAGGGCTGGAACATGAAGCCAACCTCCCTGCGGGGAATAGCGAACAAAGCGGCATCGGACAAGGCGCATCGATTCCGGAACTTATTTGGCCTGCTGACAGTGGGATTTCTTCTATGGTGTTGGCAGTTTGTCAACAAGCGTGTGGCGAGCGCAGCCCTGAAGCATAACCGGATTTACTCAAGGCGACCAGAGCAAGATCGCGGAAAGACAGAGCAGTTTTGGGTGGATGGGGGCACCAACGAACGACGAAGTGGCGAAATTGGGGTTTCAATTCGGCATCCAGGGCAAAGTGCCTGAAAAAAATGCAAACCGGTACTTACCCCCACACGGAATGGAAGAGGTTAGTTGATGATGAAAGTAGAAGGATCTGGTGCTGCGTTACTCGAACTGTAGCCGGAATGGCCGGTTGAGCAGTGCCAACACCCGTTGTTTGTCGTTCAGCCAGGGAGCTGCGCAGGTTTGGCGAATGAAATGAATCGCCCCCCGCACGCCTTTTTCACGATACAAGGCAACAAGATGAGTGGAAAAACGGGCCAAGGTGTTGAACACATGGGCCATGCGCATAAGATAGTGATAGCCTTTCATGGCGTTCCAGTTGCGCGCGAAGAGGTGTTCGTATTGGTACCCCTGATGCTTTTCCACCAGAAAACTGACTTCAATGCCCCAGCGATAACGGGCACCAAGATTGCAGCGTTCATGGACATTATTACGGTTCAATGGACGGCTGGATATCCAAACATGGCGCGAGGTCTTGGTGACTGTTTCGCCATCGGAATCCACTTCATCCCATTCTTCTTCACATACGACCACATGGATACGAATGGTTTTGCCCTGATAGTAATATTCGATGTCGTTGACCCACCAGAACCGCTGATGGCGGTCACCCCAAATTCGTTTGTGATGATTGTCGCTCTGTAATGGCCGAAGGCCGTCTACCTCTCGCCATACCGTCTTCAGGTCCTTGTCTTTGAGGACGATCATGAACTGCCAGTTATTGCGTTCGCAGCATTCCATGACCGGGCCTCTGGCATACAGCCCATCCAGCAGCAACAGGATCGGCAAACGCGGGAAGAAAGATTTGATGCGTTTCGCCAGTCGATGGAAGGCGCGCGTCTCGCAATCTTGTTTATTGCGTTCGCTATCGCCTTTTTCATATTCCAAAAACTCACTGAGCAAGGGGATGACCATGCCGTTGTGAAAGGCCAGATTCGCTTCCAGAACGTACACGTAATATTGGGTGTGAGCGTTTTCATCCTTGCCGGTGGTGCGCTGCAGAAGTTCCGGCTCCCAAAGCGTGTCGCCAGCTGCTTTCTGGGAGCCGTCAATGGCGATGGGGTAGCAATTGTTGATGAGATACCGGCGAAACTTCTTGCCTCGGATCAGTCTCCGTACCAGCTCAATGTGCGCTTGTTCAATCTTCTCGACCTCAATATCGCGCAACAGTCGGAACAGCGTGTCGGCATGCGGCAGATCTTCCAGTTCCGGGAACAAAAGGCGCAGGTTTTCTTTGAATTGCGGCTCGGTCATTTCCTTATTGACGGCGCGCCGCGAAGCAAACTGAAACACGAACATCAACAGTCCGTAGAGCAGCAGAAGCGTCAGTTTATGTTTGGTTTTGCGGGGATCTCTTGGGTTGGGAATCTGTTCGAAGTCCTTGAGCAGTTTCGGAAGCTGTTGCCGGAAAATCCGGGCCTGTCCGAGGACCGCATCCAGGCGTACATCTTCCTCTTCGGACACACTGCTCAGTGGAGATGTGGCGTTGGGCGCTGCCGGCGACCGATGCGGGATAAGACCCTCTGCCGCCTGTTGAGCGCGCAGCTCGCGCTGCTGTTTCTTGCGATGGCGACGTTGCTGTTTGATCTCTTCCCGGTTCTTGCGGCGGGATGGCTTACTCATGGTGCCCGCCTTGTCTGCAGGGCAGGCCAGCAGGCCGTGGTCTTCGGTTCCGAATCATCAGGGGGCCGGAAACCTTCGGCCGCATCGCAAATGTGGTTCGTTCATCGATACCGATTCCTCGACCTGTTTGTATAATAGCGCTGTGACCTTTGCTCATCAATTCGTCCTTCAGAGTTCATTGCTTTTGGTAGACCAGATATTTTCGCAGATGCATTTGTCTACGTCTACTTGCTTTTGCGAAAAGATTTTTTCGCAAAGGTCGTAAGCCGTTGTTTTTGTATGGCCCTCCTGGTTATGCTTCAGGGCTGT
>JBHHWX010000737.1:0-2748 GCA_046756745.1 bacterium
AGTGGGTAATATCTCCTTTATCATTTAAGATGGCTGAGATAATTGCATCTTCCCAGTAGAGCTCGCCATTTTTCTTTTTGTTACGAAATTTACCGCGCCACTCTTTGCCGGCAAGAATGGTCTCCCAGAGTTGTTCGTAAGTTTCCATAGGCGTTTCACCACTCTTAAAGATGCGCGGGTTCTTACCAATTACTTCTTCCGCTGAGTACCCGGTCAGTTTGCAAAACCTCGGATTGACATACTCAATATTACCCTCCGGGTCGGCAATTATAACAGAAGCCGGGCTTTGCTGTATGGCGACGCTCAGTTTTTTCAACTCTTCTTCCCTCTGCTTGCGCTCAATGAGCTTTGCAGTTAATTCTTCTTTAATCCTTGATAACTCTGCCGTGCGTTTTCTCACTTCCTGTTCCAGTCTTTCGCTGTAGCTTATTAAATGCGCATGAAACGCCCTATGGACGTGCGTTAGTAATTCTTCGACATCCCCCATCTTTCTTACATAGGCAAACGCCTCTTCATTCACAGCAGCCATCGCCGTATCGAGAGAGGCATATCCCGTATTAATAATCACCTTAATTTCCGGGTTCTGCTGTTTCAACTGTCTCAACAGGCTAACGCCATCTATGTCCGGCAGTTGCAGATCGAGAATGGCAACATTCACTTCCTGCTGTTTGCACACCTCTAAGGCTTCTTTGCCGGTGCGACAGCAAATGGACTGCAATGTTTCTACCTCCAGGATATCAGCGATAGTTTTGAGCTGGGCTGTATCATCATTGATGACGAGCACAGGATCAATTTTTTTGCCTTCCTGTCTTTCCTTCATTATGACTCTCCAGGTTTTCCTAAATATCAGAGACTTGTTGCTGTTGAATCTGATCGAATATGATCAACGACATCGCTTTTATCGCCTAAAACCATCAAGAATCGTTATAGTTACGACCAGGCCAAAACTCAGACCTAATCGTGTCCCGATTTTTAGATTTCCGATTTTCATGTCTTCACTTCACTCTTATATGTGAATAGGATGGTTTCTATAGAGGATTGCCATCCGAAGTTACAACCCCTTATTTGTTTACTATATCTGCATGGAATAGCAATTGCAAACTGTCGCCGTTCTTCGGGTGCGGGAATGTTGTGGAAACGGCTTTGCGAGGGGGCGCGCAACTGGAATGTTAAGAAATCTTTGCTTATTATGCAAACTTGTGAACAAAATGTCACGCGCAAACAGGATGGGATGTAAAACCTCAGTCTAACATTTCTCACTTCAGATCTACAGCAATTGGATCAAGATTCTCCGAATAGTGAACCAGATTTTTAAGTAATTCGAGAGCTTTTTCTTGATGATCATTTTCAATCAACTGACAAACTTCCCTGATAATGAATTGCAGTTTATTGAGAAAATATTGAAGCAGCCTCATGCCGAAGCACTTCATTTTTTGTATGCTTCTCAATTTGTCAAATTTTTCATAGAACCTGGCTTTTTGTTTCGAGGCTAAATAAGTCAACAACGTATATCGCATAAAAACCATGGCATCGCTTGCGATGATCGAATCCAGGTTACTCATTTGTTCTTTGCCATAGTTCAGGTATTGTTTGCAATTCTTGAAAAAGACTTCAATGCTCCATCTTTGGGAGTAGGCTTCTAAAATCTTTTTAGCGGTTAATTTTGTGTCAGTTGCGGCAAAGGCATGCCATTTTTCCGCGCCCTCGTTTTGAACAAAAACGATCTTCAGCTTGACCTTAGAGTTTGGGATAGCCACGGTCAGAACCGCCTGTTTGAACTGGTATTTTTTCACCATCCTGAGCTTTGGTTTCGCGACGTAGCCGAACAGTTCCTTTAAACTATACCTTTTGCCTTTGTAAAGATATTTGTTCGTCTTGGGCATGTTTTTCAACTGACAAATGACATGGAGCCGTAACGTTTCGACGATTTTCACGATAAAACAATTGAAACAATACCACGAATCGAATAAAACGGTTTTTGCCGAAAAGCCCTTTTTGATGGCTGTTTTGAGCATCGAGAGAGCCTTCTCAAGCTTCGTTTGATCGATTTCGGCTCTTTCGAGAGCGCCAGGACTGTTGGGAGCAATCCGTTCAGCTTTGGGTATCTTGTTATATTTTTTCGCTTTCGTTTTCGCTTTCGGCTTCTTTTTTCCTGTACAAATTCTCTCTCCGATGGGAATAAAATGATGGCCGTCGAACAAGCCTAAGACAAGCTTTTGAAATCCGAGTACACTTTTGCCAATGGTGTGATCATAGATGTAAGAAGCCAGCTCAACCAATTTTCCGGTGACCTGGGTAATGGTATCATCAATAACGAAAAACAGTTCTTGCTCCGGCTCTCTCTGGATTTTTCGATCAGCACTTTTGGATAGGTTGAGTTGAAATTGTCTCCAATTGAATTTCGCATTTTCAAGAAAACGATAAAATCGGTTTTTCTCCGAATCGACTTTCTCAAATTGTTCGCGAGCAAAAAGAAAGACATTCGGAATTGCCAAAAATGGGATGAGAAAAAGATCATAAACAATTTGAAAAACGGTATGCCCAGACCGCTTGATAATATTCGCTATCTTGAGTAAAAAGGATAGCCTGAGCTCCTTAAATACATCGGCGATTTCATTATCAAGAAAAACTCTTGACTTATCTAGATAGTCGTTAACATCACTGTCTACGGGAATAAAATTTTCTTTCGCTGACATTCTTCTCTCCTCCGATTATGAATGATTAGGACTGAACCTAAATATACAAAAT
>JBHHWX010000738.1:0-2745 GCA_046756745.1 bacterium
GGAGGGGAGAGAGGAGAGAGGTGAGAGGTGAGAGGTGAGAGGTGAGAGGTGAGGGGAGAGAGGTGAGAGGAGTGGGCACTGAGAGAAGACCTCTCCACTCTCCACCCTCTACCCTCCACCCTCCCCTCTCCCCTCTCCCCTCTCCACACTTTCCCCTCCATTCCCCACCCTCGCCACATAGCAGGAAGTAACCATGAAACCAGCGCCACAAAAGGAAATCGAGTTCTACGACCTCTTTCATCTGCGCGAGGCTTGGATTCAGATCCAACGCAAGAGAGCGCAGGGAGGGATCGACGGCGTCTCGGTAGACGAGTTTGCTAAACACGCTGAGAAACATCTTCAAGAGCTCAGTCAACAATTGCAGGCCGGCAAGTACGTACCCGAGCCTTATCAACGGATTTACATGCGTCAGAAAGGCAGTTCAGCGCGCCCATTGGGTTTACCCACCGTTAAAGACAAAGTGGCGCAGATGGCTGTACGCAACGCCATCGAGCCCATCTTCAATGCAACATTTAAAGATTGCTCTTATGCCTATCGACCCGGCAAGGGGCACCGCAAAGCCATCAGGCGGGTCGAGCATTATTTGGGGATGGGTAACGTTTGGGTCACCACGTGCGACATCGATAAATTTTTCGATTCTCTGGTTCACAAAATTTTGCTCTCCCTGATCGAAGAAAAAATAAAAGATCCCCGGATTTTAAGACTGATAAAACTCTGGTTGAAAATCGGCATCGTGCATAAAGAGGAATATCGAGAAACAGACAAAGGCGTGCCACAGGGTGGAATTATCTCGCCCTTGCTTTCAAACATCTATCTCCATCCATTTGACGTGCACATGGCAAGCAAGCGCATAAACCTTGTCCGTTATGCCGACGACTTTGTTGAGCTCCAGCACAGCCAAAAACGAGCTGAGGCTGCCTACGAAACCTCGAAAGTTTTTCTGGAGACCCGGTTAAAGCTGAAACTCAACTTGGTTGAGCGCAAGACCTGGCATGTCAAAAAAGGGTTTGTTTTTTTAGGCATTCAATTCCGAGGGTACCGCAGAACCATATCTCCGGAAAAATTTCAAAAAGCTTGTACAAAAATTACAGAAATTTGTCAGATAGGACGAGGAAAACCTCTATGGAAGGTCATAGAAGAGTTGAACGAATCTATCACCAGTTGGCGCTATTATTACGGACATGGCGATACCGACCAACAGTTCAAGGATATAGAACAGCTTATACAAACCAAGCTCAACTCGCTTGTACATGAAAAACTCGGGAAAAAACAAATCAAATCACAATCTGAAGCGGAAAAAATACTGTCCCGCCTCAAGTTTCTGATACTGAAAAAGTTCGCCAAACAAAAGCGTTTTATCAAGGCAATTCTTAGAGCGCCTGCAAAAGAGAAGACCCCTGACGAGAAAAAAGACCAGCACATCAAAGGGAAGGGCAAACCGCCCCGGGATGAACCGGTCAAATCCGGAACAAAACCAAAATCTCAGGCCGGGGCAGATTTGTCAGAAACCCACATCAAGCGGCAGATAGCCCACAAGAAGAAAAAGTATCAACGCCGCCGGGCCGAAAGCAGCGAGTTGATCGTTACCCGGCCCCGCTGCAAGATCGGAAAAATGTATGAGCGTATTGTTATCCGGGATTTTAAGGGGAAGATCCTGCAGCAAATTCCTCACATGAAACTAAAACACATTATGATCTTAGCCAAACAAGTGTCCCTTTCCTCAGACGTCATTTATATGTGCGGCAATGCTAAAATCCCGATCGATTTTATCAATTATCAAGGACAGCCCATTGCCCGCCTCAGCCATCCCGACTTTCCCAGAAAGGAAGTCGGGTTAGCGCAGTTGCGCGCATTCACAAATCGCAAAGCGGAATTTCTGGCCAAAACTATCGTCGAGGCAAAAATTCGCAATCAACTCAATTTGATGAAATATTTTCATAAATACCGCAAAGAAGTCGACGCAGCTTTCGGTGAACTGTTTGCACAAGAGGAAAAAAGAATTGAAAGCTACTTAGCGGAGCTGGATGAGCTCGATGGCGATTGGTCCTTGAAACAAAAACGCGGAACCCTGTTCGCTATTGAGGGACGGGCGGCTTCTTCTTATTGGAACTTAATCCGTGCATTGATCAAAGATGATGTCGAGTTCAAAAGCCGCCAGCACCGGGGAGCGAGCGATCTCTTTAACTGCATGCTCAATTACGGTTATGGCATTCTTTACTCGCGTGTTTGGGGCGCGGTCTTGCGCGCCGGCTTAAACCCGATGCTCAGCTTTTTACATACCGACCAGCCTAAGTCGCCCAGTCTGGTCTTCGATCTCATCGAGGAATTTCGACCGCAAGCTGTTGACCGGGTCATGGTCAGCCTGATCGGACGCGGAGAAAGATTACGAATGAGCCGGAAATTTCTCGATGACGCAACCAGGAGAAAAGTCCTGAAAAATGTCTTGGAACGGTTAAATATCCCGGTCAATTTCCGGGACAAGCAAAAAAGTTTAGCCCAGATTATCAACTATCAAGCCAGAGAGTTAGCACAGTACTTACAAGGACAAAAACCCCGGTATTGGCCGTTTATCGGGAAATGGTAAAAGGAGAGGGGAGAGAGGAGAGAGGAGAGAGGAGAGAGGAGAGAGGAGAGTAGAGAGTGGAGAGTGGAGAGTGTCCCCTTCCCTCTCCCCCCTCACCCCCCTCTCCCCCTTCCCCCCTATCAATTTGCGAACCCCCTTAGATTTTTCATAATGTGATGATA
>JBHHWX010000739.1:0-2745 GCA_046756745.1 bacterium
CATACAGCAGCCATCCGAGCACATAGTCTTTTTCCACAATCTGTAAGTTGAGGTTTCTCTCCCTCGACTTTTCCAGAAGCTCCCTTCGATCTATCAATACAACCACCCGTCAGGCTTTAACTCATAGTTAACAAGAAGCCCCCATTTGTCATTGTAGCTTCCCTGCTTTTGTGATATCGGGTCAAGAAGGGCGTAGCCTTTTGAGAGCCTGACACCTTCGAAAACATCCTTATATTCTTCGAGAAGGCCCGCCGAATCAAGGATGCAGCCAAGCCTTTTTAGAATCGCCATGTTGCCCATTTTGAGCGCATAAGCCTTAACCCTCGCAAAATCTATTTCGTCCCTTGAAAAGAAGATTGACCTTGCTATCTCATCGATTCCGCCGCAGTATTCGGGGTGGTCGAGGCAGTCTGCAATCGTCTTGTTCTCATCCGAGATTCTCACTTTTTCCCCTTCGATTTCGGTCTCGGTCGTGCCGAAGAACTTCTTTTCGCTGAGCTGCACGAAGAGATAGCTGTCGTGCATTATCCCGATGCCCTTCTTGGGCTTTGTGGTGGCAATGAATGTGGTTGCCGGAATCTGGTCGGAGAAACCGTAATGGTTAAGTGCGGACCAGTAGCCGATGTAGTAAGGGTCGGCAAGCTTTGAGCCGATTACAAAGCTGTGAACGGCAAAGCTCTCTGCTCCCTTCACGCCGATATCAAGCGGAACGATTGCATAAAGGCCTCTTTTGAGCTTGAGAATCCACTTCTTCCTGATGAGGTTATAGATTACGTTCTTTGCTCCGTCACCAATCAGGGTTTTGACATCTTCTGCGGTGAATATCTTCTTGTTCTCCCTTGCGAGGCTTGAGATGAGATAGGACTCCTTCTTGCCGAGGCCCTTCCTATATTCTTCTGTCGTAGTTCTCATATTATATCACTTTCTACAGATTGATATAGTCTTGAATGGCCTAATTTATAAATGTTTTAGAGTTTAGTCAAGGCATTTCCGGGATTAACGTAGGTTTCAGATTGTTGCAGGGGCCGCTCTCATCCTTTCTTCATCAGATACTCCCAATACCTGTCTGATTCCAGGTCGAAATCAAGCTGGCTCAATTCCTCTTTTTTCGGTCATCTATTTCACTCGAATCTATATCTGTCCTATTCGGACAAAGAGCACGCCGTTAATACGAACCGATTGTCTGGCGGGTTCCGACGGCTTCTGGCACCGGTAAGACTCTAGCTGCTCCTCAATCTGCCGGAGCTTTTCCTTCTTGTCATTAGGACGATAATTGCCTTCATGTTAATCACCTCCGTGCCTTCTGCCAACATAAGGCAGATGAATCTCCCAGACACGCGGCTTCAACGATTCAAGCTCAACCTGTGAGCAGTCGCTCCATTCCTCGACGAGGTCCTGAACAAGTCCGAACCAAATTACGTCGTTTAGGTGCACCTTTGCCATTTTGACCACCGAGAGAAATCTGGCAACGCACGATTGCTCACCTCTAAGAGTCTGTTTTTTAAAGTCACACCAGTTCGGCGACAGATTCCTCACCCTGGAAAACGGGTTCGGAATGACACTTTTTGTGAAGAATCTCATGTTTTCGTTCAGTCACTTGGTGACTACAGGCAAGGTCGCTGGAATGACATTTTGCAACAGAAACGAGCTAAGTGGAAGTAAGTCTTTGGGAACGTGCAAACGAGACGTTTGCGTTACAAAGTGCGCCGCATTAATTCTCCTCGATAAACCGGATAATCACCTCGGCGAGCTCTTCACCTTTATCTTCCTGCAAAAAATGTCCGGCGCTTTTAATGGTAGTATGTTTTTGATTCTGCGCCCCGGGAATGAGCTTCTGAAAAATGGCGTCCGCGCCGCGGGTAATGGGGTCGGAATCGCTGAACGCGGTCAGGAACGGTTTGTCCCACTGACTGAGAGCTTCCCAGGCTTTTCTGCTTGGGGGGGAGCCGGGATCGTCCAGAGTGATGGGAACGAGGAGCGGAAACTGGCGCGCGCCGGCTTTGTAACTCTCGTCCGGGAATGGCGCGTCGTAAGCTGCGATGATTTCCGGGCTGAGATCCGAAACGCAGCCGCTATTCACAATTTTGCCGACCCGAAAGTGTTCGGTTTTCTGCGCATAGTCGCGCCAATGCGAAAAAGCCTCCGATGGCGTCCACACACCGGTCATCAAGAAAGTATTGGCAGCGACGATGCGCTTGAACCGGGTTGGGTCTTCCGCTGCCAGCCGTAACCCCAGCAAGCCGCCCCAGTCCTGACACACCAATGTGATGTCCTTTAAATCCAGGACGCGCACAAACTCCGCCAACCACTCCATGTGGCTCTGGTAAGTGTACGCTTCGCGCTGGACCGGTTTATCCGATTTCCCGAAGCCGATCAGGTCCGGGACGATCACCCGGCATCCGGCTTGGGCTACGGGCGGAACCATCTTCCGGTAAAGATAGGACCAAGACGGTTCGCCGTGCAGCATCAAAACGATTTCATCGCCGGTTTGTCCCTCATCGATGTAGTGCATTCTCAACCCGGCGATTTCGACATAGTTGGGTTCAAAAGGGTAGGAGGGAAGATCAGCAAACCTTTCTTCCGGAGTTCGGTGAAATTTCATGGATACCTCCTCTCAAAATCACGTACATTACTGGAAAATCAAAAATGATTCTTTTGCTCGCCCTTCTCAACTTATCCCCTAAATCGGGGTTGTCAAAAAAGCTCGCAGCGAGTCTGTAACACGACATTTATGTCGTCGAGCTT
>JBHHWX010000740.1:0-2735 GCA_046756745.1 bacterium
GTTAGTCGCCGTACTCTCGATATCCCCAACGCTCCTCACATTATATTTGTCTAGAGAAATACTATCCAATTTCTCTCCTTTGTGACTGTAATGGAGCAGACGTTTAGTTGCACCATCAGCAATCCAGAAACTTCCATCTGGGGCAACACTTAAGGCCGTTGGCCCCCATATTAAGGCTCCGGATGTATCTTGTCCTTCGTAATATATGCCGTCATTGCCAACTGGAATGGTAAAAATAACTTCATAGGTCTGACTTGAAGCGGTGACAGTTTGAGAAATTGTGAGGATTAACGTAAGTAAGGCTAATCCTAATACAAACAAGGTTATTCGATTTTTTCTTGACATTTTATTTTCTCCTTGATTTTGGATTTGAATCGCAAAAATTGATGTGGTTGCCTCAATACAACTATTAAACTTATCTTCCCGCGCACCTCCTTATCTGAAACGTAGACCAACAAGTATACAGTATTGCCACCTAACGTGGGCGTAAGCTGCCCGCCGACGCTGCCTGAAACCACTGCAAACCCGAACCAAGTTTGCCCAAATCGCGCCGCTTACCCACCGCCGAAGGCGGGTCAGCTTAACGCGAGGTTAGCTGGCTGCGAACTAAGGACGCCAAACTGGATTATCTGCTTCGGGTAGAGCTATTATCTTCCTTTGACTCGAACCATTCGCACTTATCATATAAATAGCGGTTTCACCACCACGATCTGTCACAAAAAGTATCCACTTATTATCAGGAGACCAGCTTGGTGCATACTCCATTGAACCCCCAGACGTTATCTTGTTCATGTTAAATCCATTCGTATCCATCGTATAAATGTCAAAAGAGCCATAATACGATGAATGGAACGCTATACGTTCCCTATCAAATGACACTATTGGTTGGGTCTCGAAACTTGCTCTATTTGTTAACCTTTCAAGATTTTCGCCGTTAATATCCATCGAGTATATTTCAAAGTTGCAAGGGTCACAAAAACGCGGGTCTTCATCATCTCGGCTTGTCGCGAACACAATAGTATTATTATCAATGAACTCTGGGCTTCCATCGTAACCAGGATGGTTGGTAAGTTGACGAACTTCGCCACCATCAGCATTCATTACCGCAATTTCTCGGTTGCCCGTAAACCGGTATGTTGAGAAAACGATTTTCTCTCCATCAGGAGACCATGCAGGTTCATAATCTCTAGATGCACTCCGGGTAATGTTAATTTGCCCAGAGCCATCCGCATTCATTACATAGATCTCCGGGTCCCCATCACGATGAGAAACAAACACTATTTTATTTCCATCAAGCGACCAATCAGGATCATAATCATCAGAAAAATTGTTGGTCAGATTTACAGGCGAGGCATCGGCTTCAAGGAGATCGAGCAAATATATCTCAAAGTTGCCATTCACTTTCGCTTCAAACGCGATCTGTCCAGAGTTTCCCCCTCCCACAATAGTAGGCGCAGGCGTGAATGTAGGAGTGGGCGTTAGTGTATATGTTGGAATAGATGTAGCTGAAACCGTGGATGTAGGCGATGGCATCGGCGAATTCGTCATGGATGGCGACGGTGCGACAGTATACTGACCACGGTCATAATCTTTCACCTTTTGCTTAAGGGAAAAACGAAAGATTGTGCCCGTGCCGAGTATAACTGAACTAGTAGCGCTGGAAGATGGCATAAGTGCAATTTTCAAAGTAGCAGTTGGGGCTTGGTTCATTGGTGTATTAGACCGTGACACACCAGGAAAACGAACATAGCCTCCCAGCGCATATCCTATAACCCCTCCCACAAGAACAAAAACAATCACCGTCTTTACATTCTTTGCTTCTTTTAAACGTGAAGGTGGGTTATAACCCCGTGGATAAACAATAGCCGCATCAGTCTCGTCTTTACCATCAGATGCTTCTGTCTGAATTTTTGCGATAAGCAAACCAAAAACACCAGAAATGATCGCCACGACGATTGATGTCATTGATTGAATTAATATCGAGTTGTCCATAATACTGTAAACGATAACAATAGCCAGCTAACGATTGGCTTCAGGCGCACGCCGGGTGAGCTCAACACGACACAAGCGCCGGAGCCATCGCCAGGGAAAGAGCCGTCGAAATGCTGTGCCGATTAGGCGTGTCGCTTGCAAGCCATTGTTAGCTCGCCTCCCAAGCTGCAAACACGGCTGCCCAACAGCCAGCAGCGCCGCGAATTGAAGACACGCCCGCCGAAATACGATGCACTTCTCATCTCGTTCGTTTCATCTCAACGAAACGGCGAATGGATGAAGGAGGGAAATCCTTACCACCATGGAGATGGTTATCCAAGAAACGCTGCAGTTTATACAAGGGGTCTCTCAAACCATCGGCCTGTATTCTGCCAGTGACCAGAGCATCGGCAAAGTCTTCGAGATCGATTACCCGATAGGTTGGGCCAGTGCCTTCAATGATGACGTCGAGGCACAAATCAGTCACAGTGATGACCGCGTCATTGATTCTCTCAATACGCACGAGGTCGGCGTACCACCTGTTTTGCCATCCCCAAGGCTCGTGCATGAGCTTAACCGACTCGTCCAAGAGAAGGTAATGCCTTATGTCGCGTTCTGCAATCGAGTCGTAGTTGTCGAAAACGGCTACAGCGCCATCAGTGATGGCAGTGTGCTCCCCAAGACGTGATCGGATGATGATCTGCTTCATCCCTATTCGGTGTGACAATCTAGGTTATGCTGGTCTCAGACGCAGCGAGCTAACG
>JBHHWX010000741.1:0-2729 GCA_046756745.1 bacterium
AGAAGAAATTACACAACTCTATATGTAAGCTTAACCCCAAAACAGGCCCAAAAGCTCAAAGATCTGGCTAAAAAGCATCGAAATGAAAATGTCCGTCTGGAGTCGGTGCGTATTCTAGGTCAGATGAAAGAAAAGGAATTTCTAAAAACGCTTCGTTCTCACGAAAAAGCAACAAAGGTCCTCGAACTGATCAAGATTTTTTTGCCTTAGCGACGCCAATAGATTCCAATACTTTTTTTTTGCTGCAACTTTTACTTTCATATCTTTATCGCCATTTAAAGTGTATCGAACGATTTAGACGATCAGATAAGAAACATTTTGAATAGAAAACAGATATTCTGAAAATTATACTGGCATCTTGTGGTCTTTTCTTATAGTATCTCTTGTTTTTTAAACATTGTGAAAAATATTAAGGTGTGAATAAGGAGTGTAGAATGGCAGAAGAAAAAGGATTGAAAAAAGCAGTAAAATTGAAGACAGATTTGGCAGCATTTTTGGAGGCAAACGCGCTTCCCAGAACGGAGATTACCAAGAAACTGTGGGATTATATAAAAGAAAATAAACTTCAAACAAAGACTGAAAATGGAAAGCCAGAAAACGCAGGAAAATTTATTGTGGCCGATCCCAAATTACTGACAATATTTAGGAATACCAAATCGACAAGCAAATCAGGAAAACTGACAGATCTAACAAATCTACAAGAAGGCCAAACCATTGATATGATGCAAATGGCAGCTGTTGTTGGAGCAAATATAGACTCAGTGTGAGTGGGAGGAGTGAACCGGCTTGTGTTTTATTCCTTCACAGCTCCCCAATCGCGTACGATTACTTCAGACACGATGTGCTTATCTACGGGGAAACCGCCGAAGCGCCCGGACTCGCGATAGGTGCCCTGAACGATAACCTGTTTGTTCAAAATATAATTTTCCGGCGTCATTGTATAGACCTTCAGCTTCGATTCACCTTTTCCGAGTATGATTTCGGAGTAGGTGCTTCCCATCCGTCCCCTTTTTACCTCGACCGACCGGACCCATCCAAATACCGAGACACGATGTTCGTCATATTCAGGACCGATGCTATCCAATGGGAGCAGCAATGGAAGGTCTCTTGCGAAAAGCCCTCCCACCCAGATCATACCGATCATGAGGATAAACACGGTGAAGGTCATGACCGTTGCTTGTTTTTTCTCTCTGCTCATTTTAGCCTCCCTTGTTTGTGTCGATACAGGAATAGACAATCGTTTGGCATCAGAAACGCCAGCTTGAACGAAGGGCGATCGATTCGAATCAATGAAGCCCTATCCAGTTTAATGACTGGCACTCACGACTTCCTCGATTCCAAAATACATCAAGATCGCGTCTCTGATATTCTTTAAGGCGTCATCCTCATTCATTCCTTGGCTGCTACAGCCCAGCAAACTTGGCACATAGGCCTTAAAGCCCCCTTTTTCTTCCGGCTCAAGAACGACTTTCAGTTCCATTGTTCCATTCCTCCATCTCATTGTTGCATTGATCGATTCAACGATGGTTTTATCCAGCGTCCATTCTCTCCGTCTATGCCCATATAAAAGCAAAGACCATGCCAAAAATAATCGTATGAGGGATCAAAAAGGGGTCTAATACAGGCGTTTTTTCCGAATAAATGTGCATTCCATCGATAGATCTTCCTATTTCCGATATTCCTCTTTTCCAATTCCGGAATATGAAGAACATGCATTCGGAATGCTTATTGCCAGGGTGGGTCCAACGATTTTCTTTATGGGAAATATGGGAAAGGCGACAATTGATTCGGTGTGTGAGGAATAGACTGGGGACCAATGCGTCGGCCCCGATAAGAGATTAAACGTTGTTCTGTTTTTTTTTGCGGAAGACCCATGCGAAGATGGATGCCAGTCCCAGTAGAATTAAAAACATTAATGTAGCCCGAGACTGGGACTGGAATTCGGCTGGCTTAAGTGTCCAAATTGCGTAGACTCGCTCAGGGGCCTTTCCCGTGTCTAGGTCTCGCGGCAAGGTGTTATTTGCACTGCCATTGTCACTCGAGAACGGTGTGATGAGAATCGTCCCAGTCAACACCTCGTCGCTAAGGGCCGATAGGCCGTAAGGAGTTGTGATTCTACATTCCGATGGATCGGTACATCCTCGCATGAGTGATGATTGATCTATAATGAATCATCCATATTCACTTTTTTGGGAAGATGCGAAATGGGCAAGTTTCCCGTCGGTTGTTCTTCGGGTGCGATAAATTGCAAAAAGTGTAAAATTTTCCGAGTCTTCTGAACGTGAAATTGCCTTATACCACTTCCTTTTTTGGTTCTGCAAGCGAAAATTGGACGCGGCAAGCATTGTTTTTTTCTAATAATCGTAAACTTACAGGATTTTGATTTTTGAATGTTTGTAGATAATGCTTACGCCCTCAAATGCTTCCTGAAACACTTGAAAAACGAGTTTCATCCGCTATTGTAGGTTTTAAATGGAATTCGATGTTTTTGACTGAGCGTACTACTCAAGGAATTGAGTCCTTTTTCGAATCTCTGTTTTTGAAGGCCATACAATCGTACGACCTTTTGCTTGGAATTCCCTAAAACAGAAAATTTTATAATCCCATACTTGCTCTTTGCCAGAAAATCGACGTACTATTTATTAAAGAAACTAAATTTCAGGACGACTAAGAGAAGAATATATGAGGAATATCATTTGGCTGATGTCGGTTGGGTTCATTTTATTCTT
>JBHHWX010000742.1:0-2723 GCA_046756745.1 bacterium
AGGACGCCGACCAGCGCAGTGACATCTGGTCGTTTGGGGTCGTCTTGTACGAAATGCTCACGGGGAAATTGCCGTTTCCGGGAGACTATGAACAGGCAGTACTCTACTCAGTCCTTAACGAAGACCCGAAATCAATTTTGGACCTTAGGGAGAACATCCCTGCACAGCTCACCCGCATCGTTGAACGGACTTTGCAGAAGGAGCCGACAGACCGTTATCAAACTATGAAAGACGTCTTAGAGGAACTGAACGCTCCCGCTAAACCCGAACCCTCTATCCAGAGCAGAAAGGAGATTCACACTATTGCAGTACTGCCATTTACGAATATGAGTCATGACAAAGAGCAGGAATACTTCTGCGACGGCATGGCTGAGGATATCATCAACGATCTTGTCCGATTGGAAGATTTGCAAGTGGTGGCACGAACTTCGAGTTTTGCTTTCAAAGATAAGAATCTGGACATTCGTGAAATTGGGTTGAAATTAGGCGCACATTCCATTGTAGAAGGAAGTGTACGGAAAGCAGGAAACCGCTTGCGCATCACAGCCCAGCTCATAAATGTAGCAGACGGTTATCATCTTTGGTCAGAACGCTATGACCGGGAATTGGAGGACGTATTTGCGATACAGGATGAAATCGCAAGAAACATAGTCCGGGCCTTGAAGATAAAGCTTAGCATGCGAGAAAAACGTGTCCTACAAAAGGTTAACACCCAAGACGTAAAGGCATATGATTTCTATATCCGCGGCCGGGAATATTATCGTCAAGGACATCACGACAAGAGTCGCCTGGCAATACAAATGTTTAAAAAGGCAATCCAAAAAGATAATAATTATGCCTTAGCGTATGCGGGCTTGGCAGATGGTTATTCGCAACTCTATATGTATTACGAAAAAAAAGATGAGCACTTGGAGCATGCGCTATCGGCAAGCAAAAAAGCTCTTGACTTAGATCCGGATTTACCCGAAGCCCATGCTTCGTTTGGATATGCATTGGCGCAAAACCATCAATTTGAAGAAGCGGTAAAGGAATTTGAATGTGCAATTCAATTGAATCCCAAACTTTTTAGAGCGTACTTCCAATATGCTCGAATCTGCAGAACACAAGGAAAGCATGAACAAGCTGTAAAGTTATTTGAAAAAGCGGCTCAGCTACGGCCGGAGGACTACGAAGCTGTGGTCTTTCTCGTCAGTGCATATAATGACGTTAATCTTGAAAGTGAAATGAAGAAAGCGAACCAGCGAGCGCTCGAAATTTTTAGAAAACATCTGGAGTTAAACCCCGATGATGCTCGTGCGCTCTACCTTGGCGCCGGGGCTCTTATCAAAGCAGGCGAGCCCGGGGAGGCACTGCAGTGGGTGGAAAGAGCCGTGTCAATCGATCCGCGTGAAACGGCAGTACTGTATAATGCCGCATGCATCTATTCATTGTTGGGCAAGTTTGAACAAGCACTCGATTATTTTGAAAGAGCAATTGAAGCGGGTTTCGTTGCCCGAAAATGGATTGACAATGATTCCGATCTTGATCCGATTCGAGACCACCCTCGGTTTAAAAAAAATTTAAGGAAACTAAATTAAGCCAATTCGGATTTCATGCAATATCTTGAAGGCAATTGATTATGATCGGCAAAAAGATACGCCACTACAAAATTCTCGAAAAACTCGGTGAAGGCGGCATGGGCGTCGTTTACAAAGCAGAAGATACCAAACTCAAACGCGACGTCGCCATCAAATTCCTGCCGCGTCAAATTGCCGCCAGCGACGAGGAGCGCGAACGCTTCAAAATCGAAGCCCAGGCGGCCGCGGCGCTGAATCACCCGAACATCGCCACGATTTACGCCATCGAAGAACACGACGACGAGATGTTCATCGTCATGGAATACATCGAAGGCCGGGAATTGCGGGAGTTCATCCATGAAATCCCCCTCGGTCCCCCTTTGAAAAAGGGGGAAGAAAATCAATCCCCCCCTTTTGCAAAGGGGGGTCAGGGGGGATTTCTACCCATTGACGACGTTCTGAACTACGCCACCCAAATCGCCGCCGGTTTGCAAGCCGCGCACGAAAAAGGCATCACCCACCGCGATATCAAATCCGCCAATATCATGATTACAGAAAAAGGTCAGGTCAAAATCATGGACTTTGGGCTGGCGAAGATCGGCGGCGGGGCGCAGTTGACGAAAGACCATTCCACCCTCGGCACCGCGGCGTACATGTCGCCGGAGCAGGCGCGGGGTGAAAAAGTCGATCATCGCACCGACATCTGGGCGTTCGGCGTGGTGCTTTATGAAATGCTCACCGGCGAATTGCCGTTCAAAGGCGATTACGAGCAAGCGGTGATTTATTCGATTTTGAATGAGGAGCCGGAACCGCTCGTCCAACTATGTCCTGATGCGCCGCAGGCTCTCCGACAAATCGTCGAAAAAGCGCTTCAAAAGGAACTGGAGGAGCGCTACGCCACAGCCAGCGACCTTCTCCATGACTTGAAAGAGCAGACCTCAACGGAGAGGAGCGCTTCCGGGGCAATGTCGTTGAGCCGCCTGTTGCGCAAACCAGCCGTTGCCGTCCCCGCCATCCTGCTGGTAGTTGGGCTGGTGGCATTATTAACCTGGACGATGCGCCACTCCGCCAAAGTGCGCTGGGCGCGCCAGGAGGTATTGCCGCGGATCGAAGCCTTGATAGAAAAAATGCAGGGAACGGAGCGCAAACAGGCCTGGGCGGCATTTG
>JBHHWX010000743.1:0-2717 GCA_046756745.1 bacterium
TTTTTGAATATCTGCGATTACAAACCTTTGGTTCTGCTTGTCTCCGGTGTCTTGCCTTCTCATGCTTTTCTTCGACTCAAGCCAATCGTACCCAAATAAAGGTTTTCGTGGCCTTTCGTGTTTGAATTACTTCACTTGAAATCTCGTCAATATTTCTGGCAGAAGATTCTTACGTTGCCCTTTTGTGCTAACGTAAACATCAGCCGCAAAGGACTTTAGTGCACCAAAGCCGCGAATTCAAAAGAAACCTTTGAGAGAGCACCCAAGCTAACCCATTGAAAAAGCGCCCTTTGTCGGCTGAATGTGATGTTAGGCGATAAGTAGTAAACAAGCCACGTTCTATAAATTGTTTCTTGATACTGTTACGCTTATCGTGTCATAAATCTAAATCTATTTTTTTTTAAACTTGCGAAAGAACAAACCACCACCTCCTATTAGGAAAATAAACAAGGCAACGTCTCTTACAATATTTCTGGTTTCTGCTTCGGTCAGTTCGGGGAGTTTTGGAATTAGCCAGATAAGAATAGCAATGATTATACCCGTTCCTAGAACACCCGCTATGGTTCCAAATCGTCGTTCCTTTTTCTCTTTTTCTAACTTTTCTTGCATTTCTTGTTCGAAACGTAATTTGGTTTCAGTGTCACCAATTCTTTCTAGTGTTTGTAAAGCAGCTTTTTGAATCTGTTCATCATCGAACTTAGCAACTTCGTAGAGAGCCTCACTTGCTGATTTACCAAACTTGTCCAAGTCGTTCCATTTCTGGGAGGCTACAAGAAACCAGATTCTTTCTGACTCATCAGTAGGAGACCAATCAAGCTTTGTTAATACATCAGCCGCACTACTTCGAATATCTGTGATTTCATTCCATAGAAGTTGAACTAGAGGCTGCAGGCCCCCCTCAATTGACCTTTGTTCCCCTAATGCCCATATAGCCGTAGTTTTGATCTCAGGATTATCAGCGTATTCCTTTATTGCTTCCAACATTAGAGGTTCAACGGCCCGTTTGTCTTTTATTTTTCCGAGTGCCCATATAGCCTTAGTTTTAATCTCAGGATTATCACCATATTCCCTTATTGCTTCAATCAGGGGTTCAACGGCCCGTTTATCTTTTATTTTTCCAAGAGCCTCTGCAGCTGCGGCTTTAACGGGTATAAATTGACGCGTTCGTATTAGCGTCGATATCAGCGGCTCTAGAGCTTCGGCGTCCCCGAGATCACCAAACAACTCCATAATTCTCTGTTTGATTTCAGGTTCGTGGAACCCCAATGGTGTGTTAGAGAGTTCTGCGAGTGGCACTATTGTGGGTTTTCCTATTTTTTGTAACGCTCTTGTGGCTTCGTCGAATTCATCGGGCGACTTTCGCCCAGCTTTGACAAAAAGTTTAATTAAGCCTGGGATATCTCTTTTTTCGTACAATTCTTGAACTTTGGTCATGGGTAAAATACCTCCCTCATTGAAGATTTTAAGCTACTTGGAAGGCAAGTACGTTTTTGATTATGTACTCAAGTCCACTTGTATAACTTTTCAAACATAAATCCTTCAAGACTAGATGGCACTAACACAAGATGTGTTAAAAGTTCTCACTTACGCTCCCGTGTGTTCCACACAAGGCCTGCTTTACCGTCTTTAGAATCTAACAGGCGGAGATCTTTAATAGTTTCAATGACTCCGAGAACACCGTCCTTGAGAGGGGCATCAACTGTGACCACACGCCAACCGTTCTGATCGAAAATAGCAATTTTGTTTTCTGGTTTTAGGGAACCAAGGGCATCTACATTGAACTTATATCCAACGAGTTTGCCCGCTTCATAGGTTCCAATTAAATCCATGGCAGTACCACCGTCAGGTTGTACGGTGATGTTGTGCCAGACAAGTGAGACCTTGCCCTCTCCCCGATCATGCGTGTAGAGTTCTTCTACATTTACTTTAAGATTTTTCCCATCAACGTCTTTTATAGATAACGTATAATCCTCGACTCCGAGAACACCGTCCTTGAGAGGGGCATCAATCTTGAGCACGCGAAAACCGCCCTTTTCGATATGAACGAATGAATCGCCTGTCTTAAAACCGCCTAATTGAGCTACTTCAAGCACGTGACCAGGCAGATAGTCTGGTGGCAGTGGAGGCCATGCTGGCTTTTCTTTGCTTTGAGTAGTTTGCTGGCGGAGGTCTTTCAGTTTCAGACTTGCTTGCGATGTATATTTGCTTTTTGGATATGTCTCGAGGAATGCCTTGTAGCTCCTAATAGTGTTCTTGGCTTCAGCAATCTTAAAGTGTAGTTGTTCTAGTCGTTCGACAACTTGTGAATAAAACTTACTGTCGGGATACTTGTCGATAAATTCTTCATAGGGCTGGATACTGTCTTTCGATACTACTATCACATACCTTAAGGAATCGATATTTTCTTTGGCTAAATCGACGAATCTACTATCAGGGTATTTGTGGACGAATTCTTCGTATGCCTCGAGATTACCTTGCGATACAAGTATATCATACCTTAATGAGTCTATATTCCTTTTCGCCGCGTCGACAAATCTACTGTCTGGGTGTTTGTTGACGAATTCCTCATAAGCTTGAATGGTGTTTACTTGTTTCGCTTTTTCATAGTCGCTTTCACCGCTATCGCAGGCAAAAATCACGAACAATAATACAAGCAGTACTATTGATAATGTTTTTTTCTTCATTTCTTCCTCCATTTTTAATCTTACGCGCCTAAC
>JBHHWX010000744.1:0-2699 GCA_046756745.1 bacterium
CCAGACGTATTGGCCAACCGTATGTGGGCCAAGACCGAATAACGGCTCGTGAGCGGAAACTGAGCTGGGAAACCTAACAAAACAAAAAACAAATAAAATATAGAATGAGACGATCGAAACTTTCAATTTCATCATTTTTGGTCTTTGCACACTGAATTACGAAAATCTACTTTGGCAGCAATCCTTACAACGGCCGTAAGCCGATATCCCGCAAAAAATTTAAAAATCCTTCTGACTGTAATTTTTCTTGTTTTTTAAGGTAGTAAGTTTGAATCTTGCCAATCCGCGAGCGGTGACGCAGAAAGATAATGGCTTCGTCTTTATTCTTTTTCCACTGCAAGTCTTTTGCAACCTGATCGTCAAACTCGAGAATAATACCCGGCCCGATTTTTCGTAGTTGATTGGTCCTTCGTACGTCGATGCCACCTTTTTGCTTCGTCCAGATAACCCCGTAATCGCTATCCCGATTTTTCGTAATGCCGATCTGTGCCCCATCGGTGAGAGATTCAAACAGTGCGGAATTTTGATTGAGCCAGGTCTGCCACTTTTCTACATCTGTGACCAGGCTCTTGTCAGTTTTGTTTTTCCAGAACAAATGCAGTTTGGTGAATCCGCCAAACAAATTGGCAACTAAAACGAGTCCTAAAAATAAGGCGAGACTGTTAAACCAGTTCTTTTTGAAGCCTTCCAAAATGCTCATATCCTTTCCTTAGAATAACAGAATAAAATAAGAGGAGAGGGCCGAATGTTCGCCCTCTCCCCGAACATCGATAGAGTCGAAACCTTAACCAGAAAATAACGGGGTCAGGATTGAGTTGTCGGATACGCTATTTAACTTGACAGGAGCCACAGCAACCGCTGGGCCCGCACTTACCGTATTCGTTCACGTCGGCTACATCCCCTCTTGAAAAAGCCAGGCTTCCGAGCGCGAGAAGAGCCAAAGTAAGTAGAAGGGTGATTTTTTTCTTCAATAGACATCACCTCCTTTTTCCCGTTAGTTTTTTGGTGGGTCTCGCCCTATCGAATTTTTTCATAACGGTGTTACTGCAAACACAATGGCTGTCATATCTACTTCATTCATTTCCCCAACTCCCACAAATTGACTATCTGCTCCCTCCCAGCTCAGGGCAGTCCAGCTTCCAGCCTTCACCCGGTGGAAGACTCGACCGTTAATCTGCATGCGCTCTAAAGGATAGTTGCCAAAGGTAACCGGATGGCCTTTAGGTTGCTGAAAAATAACAACGGGCATTGAATTTTTTGAACAGACAAACTGTACAGAACGACAGCACGCACTCTTCAAAAGCCGCACTTCCCGTAATTGGAATGTTTTTGGCATGCGAGTAAAGGATGCCAATCGAAAGGTTGTTTGCGAACGAGCCTGCTCAAAGCTGGCCATTTGACTGTCGTAACGCTTGTCAAAGGCTCCTGGTGATTCGCCTGCAATCAAAGCATCGAGGTAGAGGCCGTAATCAAAAACGTAGTTGGGTATCCAATCGACGCGGGCTTGTTGATACTGGAATCCCTCTTGTTTAATGTTTGTTAACCAATTCGCAGCAAACAATATCGCAAGGACAGCGAATGCGAAAGCCGGTTTCGGATGTATCAATCTTTGCAAGAACTGTGAGCGCTTCGATTGAAACCTTTCACCGGCTGCTTTTTCGTCCATGAAACGCCGAACACTATTTATGTTGTGCCACAACCTTTCGCTCCCCTGCCATTCCGGTTTCTTGAAATACGTTGTCACCAATTTCCCACATTGAACTTCCTGTAATTCCTTTTGACAGGAATCGCAGCTATTCAGGTGGACATCTATTTTTTGCCACTGTTCTTGAGACAATTCACCGTCCAAATATGCGGACAGGTTTTTTCTTACAGCGGAGTGTCTCATATTCAACTCTCTTGAAAATACGTTTTATCCAGTCCCATTTGGGAGAGAAGACTTTTAAGCTGCTTTCGGCCTCGGTTCAACCTTGAACTAACCGTGCCTTCGGAAAACCCCATAATCTGCGCCACTTCCCCGTAAGACAAGCCCTCGATATCTTTTAAAACCATGACTGTTCGCAATTTTGGCTTTATTTGAGTCAAGGCCTTCTGTAACATGAGTTGCATTTCATCTTGCCAAATTTTTTGGTCTAAAGTATTTGAATTGGCTCCTTTAATAGTGGTATTCTCTGAGTCCAAATAAGCATTCACAAGGTACTTTTGACGCCGCTGGTGTTTACGCTTTTTCTCCAAACAAAGATTTATCGTAATGCGATAAATCCATGTGAAAAAACCAGCCGTCGCGCGAAAATTGTTAATCTCCTTAAAGACTTTGAGAAAAACCTCCTGCGTAATATCCTCAGCCTCCTGAATATTTCCGCACATTCTATAAGCGACGTGTAAAACTCGCCTGTGGTAGTGTTCAAAAAGTTCTCTAAAAGCATTGTCACTGCCTCGCCGACAGGCCGCCAGTATGTCGTTTTGGTTCCGTCTTTCCACATTGGCTTTCATTTCTTGCTTCTATATGTTTAGACGACGGATAACCAAAAATTCATCCATTTAAATTTCATGCAACTCAACCTCGAGTTGTGGAATATTGCACCATCTTCACTTTTGCGTCTCGTACTTCAGATTCGGTTCGGCATACTTGACAAATGGCACATTTTGACAGGCCGCAATTACTTCTCGAAGGCTTTTCCCTGACGTAACTTTGAAGA
>JBHHWX010000745.1:0-2697 GCA_046756745.1 bacterium
GTCTGCTCGGCGAGGACGCCGTCGCGAAGGGAAAAACACTTCCCGACCGGTTTCTAATAATCACTCCTAAAGTACCTTATGCGTCTCTGTACTTTTTTCACTATCCTCAGCGTTTTGGTTTGTGGTGTTGTATTCGCTCAGGAATTCACAATTAGCGGCTTTGTTCAGGACACCGAAACCGGCGAAAGATTGATTGGTGTCAACCTCTTCGATCCTGGGCTAAGGGTCGGCACCACAACCAATGTCTACGGTTTCTTTAGTTTGACGCTGAAGAACATGGCAAAAGACTCCATGTTGCTTGTGGTATCCTACATCGGATATGACCGTTGGCAAAGACAGCTCGCTACCGGAGAAGATCACGAGCTTGAAATCAAACTGACTCCGCGGGCGATCGCATTAGATAGCGTCACGGTTGTTGCCGAGCATTTGGAAACCATCGAGCGCAAGACCGAGATGAGCGCCATTGAGATACCCATGAGGCAAATCAAAATGGTTCCGGCCCTGCTTGGGGAGGTAGACGTGATAAAAGCGATCCAACTTTTGCCTGGGGTACAATCCGGAAGCGAGGGAAGCAGCGGGCTTTATGTACGCGGCGGCGCGCCGGACCAAAACCTGATCCTCCTCGATGGGGCGCCGGTTTACAACGCCTCCCACCTCTTTGGTTTCTTCTCCGTCTTCAACTCCGATGCCATGAAAAATATTAAACTCACCAAAGGCGGTTTCCCGGCGCGATTCGGCGGCAGGTTGTCATCCGTGGTTGAAATCAACATGAAGGAGGGCAATAACCAGGAATTCAACGGCCAAGCCACGCTGGGGCTGGTGTCGTCGCGTCTCATGCTTGAAGGCCCGCTCAAAAAAGACGCCTCTGCATTTATTTTATCGGTAAGAAGGACGTATGCCGACCTGGTCATTAAACCGTTCCTCGATGAAAACGAAAATGGCGGCTATTATTTCACCGACGTCAATGCAAAAGTGAATCATATTTTTTCGAACAGAAATCGAGTCTATCTGAGCCTTTATGCCGGCTTGGATAAATTTTTCTTCGAAAGTAAAGAGAATTATAACGGCGAATCTTTACGGGAGAACGGCGACTTGAAGTGGGGAAATATCACCTCAACTTTGCGCTGGAACTGGCTTTTTAATAGAAAGCTCTTCAGCAACACCACCTTGCTGTACAGCAAGTACAAATTTACGGTGCAAGCCCAGAAGGAGTCCAAAAGGAACGACGGCGACTTGGTGGAATCGTACCTGCTCAAATACTTTTCCGGGATCGAAGATTGGAGCGCCCACATCGATTTTGATTTCTTTCCGAATCCGAGTCACCACATCAAGTTTGGGGGAGCGGTAACGGCCCATACCTTCAGCCCGGGAGCGGCGCAATTTAAAACGGAAGGTCTCTACATCAGTGAGCTGGACACGCTAGTAGCCCCGACTCAGCGGCAGAAAGCCGTCGAAGCGTACCTGTTTGTAGAAGACGACCTGAAAATAACCGACCGATTCAAGGTCAATGCTGGGATTCACACATCGATTTTTTCAACCGGCAGCCGGCGGTATACCTCGGTGCAGCCCCGTTTCTCCGCGCGCTTGTTACTGGGGGGGTGGGCTCTGAAATCGTCATACGCCACGATGAGTCAGAACATTCATCTGCTCTCGAATGCCGGAATCGGCATGCCCACGGATTTGTGGGTTCCGGCGACAGACAGAGTCAGGCCGCAACAAAGCCGGCAAGGTGCGTTCGGCATGGCGCGTTTACTGAAAGACAACCAATACGAGATCAGCGTCGAAAGCTATTACAAGACCATGGACAATTTGATCGGATATAAGGAGGGTGCGGATTTTATCGGGCTGGATACGGACTGGCAAAACAAGGTTGAAACGGGTTCCGGACGTTCCTATGGCCTAGAGCTCTTTCTGCAGAAGAAACGCGGGCGCACCACAGGCTGGCTCGGTTACACCCTCTCCTGGACCGACAGGAAGTTTGAAGAGTTGAACTCCGGCCAGCGTTTCCCATACCGCTACGACCGCCGCCATGATATCGCTTTGGTGTTCAATCGTCAACTCTCCAAAGGCGTTGAGCTTTCGGGAGCCTGGGTCTATGGAACCGGCAATGCCATCTCTTTGCCGGTCGCCACCTACCCTTCAACAAATCTGTTTTATCATTTTTATGGTTACTTTTATGATGAAGTGGATTATTATTCGAAAAGAAACGATATTCGCATGCGAGCCTATCATCGGCTGGATCTCGCCATCCGTTTTGTAAAACGAAAAGGCATCCGGGAACGGGTATTGACCATTGGCATATACAACACCTATAGCCGGAAGAATCCCTTTTTCTATTTTTTCTCCAACGATGAGTCGGGAAATCCCGTCATCAAACAGGCAAGCTTATTTCCAATCATTCCTGCGATAAGTTATCGTTTTGGTTTTTAGACTCTATGTTTGAGAAAAAACATGTTTAGGAAACAAAAACCTATGATTCACTTTTACCGGATGACTTGGATCCTGGCAGGGGTGTTGGCGAGCTCAGGTCGTGAAACCATTGTCGAGGTTAACTTGCCGGAGCATACACCAACGTTGGTAGCCAACAGTTTCTTTAATCCGGATAGTGTGTGGTCTGTGCGGTTATTCAAAAGTAAAAGCAGTCTGGATAACGGTCCTATTAAAATAGTTACAAATGCCACGGTCTCGATTGAGGGC
>JBHHWX010000746.1:0-2692 GCA_046756745.1 bacterium
TAGCACAGAACATGTCTTGCTTTTTTAAAAAGAATTTTTTGGAAAAACAGAAAAATATTTTTTTCAAAAATGCTTTGTTTTTATCCGTGTTTTTAACCATGTCAATCCGTGGCTAAATGTGCGGCTGGCCGCGTTAGGAATAATCCAGGCTAAGTGACGATATAGTAAACTGCCGTGGACATAAAATCTCTCACCCCCGGGATCTGACTGATAAGGGCTGCCTGTTTGCGTGGTGTCATCCCGAATTTAAATTCATAACCGGGATTGAACAAATAAAATTGTCTTTTCAGAATCCGCCAACGCGTCTTTGCGAGCAAGGTTTCGAATTTTCTGATCGAGAGACGCGTCAGGTATATTTCCATCAAAACATTGATTTGGATTTCGGTCTCTCCAAAGAGCCGCAACAGACTCCGGTAAAGGGTTCGCGGCAGGAGATGAAACCAGGGCACGTATTTCAAAACCGAGCCGGCGAGCTGCTGATGTCCGCCAAACGGGTTACACCAAGGGGGGAAAGCTAAAAAAGCCACGCCGCCTTTTCTTAGAAATCTATGTAAACGGCTCAGAACCTTTTCCTGATCGGGGATGTGTTCGATAGCGTCTTTGAGAATGAGGACATCGATTTTTCCGAATAAATGCTCAAACCGCTCTAAGTCGTGGACGTCTCCGGCAAAAAGCTGCACGCGCTTTCGACGGATCTCCTGCGCGAGAAGTTTTTTGCCGGCTGCAATGCGCGGTTCCGAAAGATCCATTCCAAAACAGAGGCATCCTTCATCGGTGAAGGCTTTAAGCACGCCGCCCTCTCCGCATCCGATCTCGAGAATATGCGCGTCTTTGGGCAGAGCAAAATGTTGTCGAATAAAAGGCAGGATATATTTTTTAGTGGTTTGGTATTGCTGCTGCCACTTCTTTTTCGGATCAGAGTGGTGGGCGTAAGGCATTGTCCTTTGATGTTGTTAATGAGAGGTTCTTTTTAACACGCTGGATTTGTATCTGCATCCGGCTTTTTTCCAGCTCAAAAACATGGGACTCGAGTCGGCTTTTCAACTCTTGTGCTTTTGCCCGGTTTTCTTTGAAAACGTCCTTCGTTTCAAAAGGGTCTTGCACTAAATCATACAAACGCCAGGTCTTTTTCCCCGTATCGTTTATCAATTTCCATCTTTGCTCACGGCAGCCGTGAACCTTGGGGAGCGGGTTCGTATTCAACAGAGCGCTATCGGTTGGCGGCACGTTATCGACAACATAGTGCGCGCTGGCAAAAACAGGATTATCGTCTTCAACAGGCTGATCGAGAAAACCAGGGACGCAGAAAGGATTCTGAATCCCAACGGAAGATAGAATGGTTGGCGCCAACTGAACCAGACTGACCAACCTGCGGTGAACACCGGAATGGCTTTGAAACGGAAACTTGATCAACAAAGGGACACGCAGCAGCTCGTCGTAGAGTTTTGACTTGTGCTGCAGATCGCCATGCTCCAAAAACTCCTCGCCGTGATCAGCCGTGAAAACCAGCAGCGACGACTCAAACAGATCCATTTTCTGCAAGACATCGACGACTGCTGAAATTTTCATATCCAATTGCCGGATCGAAGCGTCGTAAAGCTGCGTTAGCCGCTCTAAAAAGTCTGAGCTTCCGCCCAAGTTCTCACGTACGCGCGTGTTTAAAGCCAGGTTTTCCTCCTTTGAAATCGGTTCGAATCCCAATTCTAATTGGGGTCTCCTTTGCGGCAGATACGGGTAATGCGTATCCATGTAGTGAATCCAGATAAAAAAAGGCGACTGTGCCCGGTTCTTCAACGTCGTAAAAATAGGATGATTGAAACGCTCTTCTAAGGCCGCTTTGCGTTTAACGCTCTCTTCGGATAAAACATAGTGTTCCAGATCCAGAATCGGGATCGTAACGGCTTCTGAGCTCGCGTTGCGGAAAGAATATTCGCCCGAGTTTTTCGTGGGGAAAATGTCGAAATCTAAAAAGTCGTGAAATTCATCAAAGCCGCGGTGATAATGAAAACTCGCTGAGACATACGGGTTGGCAGCGTTAAAACCGAACGTTTGATAACCCTGTGCTTTCAGCGTCTCGGCCAAAGTAACCGGCGCGTCAAACAGTCCGAGTTTTTGTGACCTGAGCGCTTCCTGCCCCGCCAGAATCGCCGGAAACGCGTGCGGAGTGTTCGGTCCGTTTGAAAAAGCGTGTGAGAAAAGTAGGCTTTGCTTTGAGAGCGCATTGAGATTGGGTGAAGTAGGTCTCGCGTAGCCGTAACAGCCCAAGCGATCCACGCGCAGCGAGTCGGCGGTAATGAGAATGATATTCGGTTGTTTCCGGTGCCGCATCACAAATAACCTAAATCGTGCAAACGTTTTTTTATGTGTTCTTCTTCATCTTCGGAAAGCGTTTTTTCTCCCTCCCCAAAAAGCAGCTCTTTTAACACATAATTGACGTAATCGGAAACCGACTGAAACTGACCGGACTGAGCGATTATTTTTTCGATTTCTTGGTAATAGTCTGTTTGTATGCTTATGTTTGAGTACGATTTTCCCGACATAAACTCACTCCCGTTATCACCATGAATGAATGGGTTTGTTACCAAATTCTTACTCTATTGTAAGAATCAAATATTGTGTCGGAACTTCTCATAAGAGTTCTAAGCTTCTTCCAAGACTTCGCTTGAAAGAAGTGGCTCCATTGGAGCAGTAG
>JBHHWX010000747.1:0-2685 GCA_046756745.1 bacterium
TCTGTAACACGACATTTATGTCGTCGAGCTTGAGGCTAATTTTTCGACATAAATGTCGAGTTAAGTATTTCCTTGCCATTTTAGACAGCCCCCTTCATCTCCTTATGCGCCAACTTCCCTGGCATGAGCCAAATGCTATTTTTCTGTCTTTCATTTTTCTGTCATCAATTATTTTGTCTTCTTAGGATAAGGCTATCATCTGAAAATCGAAAAATTGGTAACTTTTGAATTGCTGATCTAATCTCATATGTTGAGGTCTGAAATCCGAAATCCCAAATCCGAATTCCCAAATCCGAAATTCCAAATTGACTTGCTGCCGCGCCGGGGCTAGACGCCGATTTTATAAATTCGGATGGTCGGCCCCATTTTTTTTCGGGTCGCAGAAAATTCTTTGAGTAAGGTTAAACCGGTAGCCTGAAACACCTGTTCGTAAAAACGTTTTCCGTTCTGATACGCAAACCACAAAGCCGTTCCTGGCCTGGGAACGGCGCCTTTAAAATAACGCAGGTAATTATCACTTGAAATCATAAGATATTCTATTTTGGCTTTCTTCAGCGAACGTAGTTTCGGCAGCCGTAAGTCGAACAGTTGACGTATGTAAGGATCTCCCTCAGAATCGTCTCCCTCAACAGTTTCCCCGGCCAAGCGGGTTTTGAAATCCTTTCTTAAATTCACTAACAGGTAGGAAGTTCGGCGATTTCTTTCTTGCAGCAACTGCTCTTTGATTTCTAACGGCAGCAATCTGCTTTCGAACTCATTATTCAAAAATCGGCGCGGGTCAAAAAGATTGGGACCATACACATAATTTTCATAGGCGATCACGCTCCCCGCAGGGATGTTGTGCTCAATCCACTCTTTCGCAATCGCTCTCGAGTCTTTCTGCATGAGCCGTAGATCTTGATAAACAATTTTAATCACCGGAGGCATAAACAGGATCAGAAGCAGTGAGATCTTCACGGTTTCGTTTTTTACGAGTGCATTAATTTCTAAAAGAAAGAGCGCGGCTAAAAGAGCCAACGCCGGGAAAACCGGGATAAGATAATGCACGCCTGTTCGAGACCAAAGCCCAACGACGAGAAGAGTTGGCAGTGCAAAAGTCATGAGCAGGAGCTGTTTTCTCCTTTTTTGAAAAAAAACGTAAATTAAACCGGCGATGAAAACCACGCCAACAGTCCAGTCTTTGAGGAGCACCTCGATCACAGGCCAAGCTAAAGGAATGTCGCTGCTATGCCCCACCATGCCTGTGCTCATGTGCGAAACCGTATATTTGAATTCATATAAAAACGCCGAAAAGGAAAAGAGCCAGTATGGACTTGCCAGTAAAAAGCCGCCTAAAACGCAGAAACCACAGATTGCAAAACGGGAGAACAGCTTCCAAGGATCGGATTTGAAAACCATACCGACAGCAACGAAAAGAGGGATGAGAACAAACCCCGCATTATACTTGGTCGAAATCGCTAACCCGACAAATATTCCAGCCAAAATACATTCCTTGACTCTTCCCTTTCTTTTGTACAAACGCAGGATAAAATAAAGGGCAAGCGTGGCGGAACATGCAACCGCCGGTTCAACTAATATCCAGTGCGACATATCCACGTGGGTGACGCTCGCGGCCAAAAGCGCCGCAGCCAAAAGTCCGGCCTGCTTGGAAAAATAACGCTCGCCGATCCGGTACACCAGCCAAATGGTGAAAACGCCTAGGAAAACGCTGACCAGTCTCCCGATGAAAAACAACCCGGTTGGATTGAGAAAATAAGCTAAACCGAAATCCAACACTCCGTCGAATGCTCCGAATAATTTTCCGGCTGCGAAATAAAACGTATAGACGACCAAAAGCAAGTAAGAATAAAGCGTCGGGTACACAAAGTAGGTGGGTTCGAGGCTGCGTTTGGCGCCAAAGCTCAAAGCGTTGGCAACATTGAACGGTTCATCAGAGTTGAACAGATCCGGCAGTCCATACCAGATTCCTGTAAAACGGACGATGAAGGCCGCGGCAAGAAGCAAAACAAGTGGTTTTTGAAGGAGTTTTAGGGATGGTGGTTTCACTGTATGATTTGAAATTGATGGTAGTTTTATTTAACGCGCGTCCAATATATTACTGATATTTTGAGCCAATAGCAACCCCTCTTAGACAGTAGAGGTAAGACCTCAGTTATGGTGATGGAAGTGTTGCAGATGATCGTCCCCACCCGTAACTGACCGATTACCATTAGAGCTTACGCAGAAATAACGTGGTAATTTCAGTCGTCCTGTTTGGGCTAACGTGATAAAATGAACGTCAACCCCGCTAGGAGCGTGCCTGAAAAGTCTATTTTCTTAGAGAAGGCGTCCCGCCGAGCGTTTTCTATCCTCAGTCTGTGCTGAGAAGCCCTCGGCGAGACGCCTTCGGGCAAGTGAGTTTGGACGTTTCGGCCACTCTCCTAAGAATGACAAATTAGGGCTTTGGGGACAGCCCCGAGCCCGATTGAGTTAAGGCGGGAGAAAGTCGGCTTCAGCCGTCTTGAGCTATGAGCCTGAAAATTTATTTTCAGGCGTTTTGGCCTGGCTGCAGATAAGCCTCCCCGCAAGTCACCTTTTGTGGATTCGATAAACTTAACCGTATGCCTCCTGGCCGAGGGTGACTCCCTGCTCAGCTCGGTGGGGGCGCCTTCGCGAAGAGGTTGTTAAATCGCACATTTTGTTATT
>JBHHWX010000748.1:0-2684 GCA_046756745.1 bacterium
AAAAGAGCACAGATCTTCTTCTGCTGCTTTATACGACTTGGGATACGGAAAAAGATGCTGCGGAATTTTATTCAGCATATCAAGAATTACTTAAAGAAAAATACGGCAGCTCCGGTGAACCCACGAAAGTTGAAATACTCAATCGCGACGTGCTGATTGTAGAAGGAGGAGCACGCGACAATTTAGATGAGCTTCTGAATTTTATGAAAAAAACCAAGCGGACGCACTATCAATAAAGTCTTCAAGTACAACTATTTCACTTTAAGCCAACAGTACCCAATCGTATACCCCTAACGCTCAGTTAAAACGATTCCGCTCGCCTGCTCATGTCTCCGCAGCAGAGTTGCGAGAACGGAGCTCAACGTCCTGCATATTCAAAACAAACACACGGCCTCTCTGATCTCTCAAACACTGCCAGTCATCAACCATCCTCAGGAGTGAGTCTGCTATCGATGTTTCATCTCTGAAATTGGCGAGATACAGTCCTTCCCAGCCTAAAAGACGCCGATAATTCTCTCTATTTGCTGTGAGCACAAGAAGCGGCCGTTTTAGATTCAGCAATTTAAAAAATCTTTCCGGGATGATTGCCAATCCCTCGGTCCGCTGAATGAAAAGCAGTCCTGTTGAATTCCGGAGCCGGTTCAGAATCGCCTGTTCCGTATGAAAATAACCGGCATGGTGAACGATTTTCTCCATGTTCAAATCTCGAAGCATGTTTTCGTCCGGCAAACCGTTGATGAACCGGAGCTCAAACTCTTCTGCTCTTATTTTGTTTTGCCGGATTAAATCCCGAACCACTCGCATGAACACCCAAAGCACGGAACCGGTATAGAATGCATCCGAATGGGATAATCGCAACTTCTGTTTCCAAAAATCTAACTTGTCCACACTAACAAATTTGACGATTGATTTGACCTAATAATCGTCAAGATCAGACAAAACATTACCTTGAAGCCTTCTATTTAGTGTCTGAACGAAAACTCGATTTTTAATGTCTTTGCGAGCGCTTCTCAGCGAAGTAATCTCACTATTAGGCACGACATGAGATTGCTTCGGCAAAAAACGCCTCGTAAGGACAGCTTTATGGATCGTTTTCGTTCAGACACTATTTAGGAAACTCATTATTGCGAACGGCCAACAATCGGTGAGGAATTGTGGAAGGCGTCCCCGATGGGACGGAAAACGTGGTGCGTTGCGGATTGCTGAATTTGCCGTCTGGATGGCTGCGAATTTCATCAGACGAAAAAGCGGCTGCTCAGCAAGATATCATTTCTTGCTAAACAAACTTACTATTTCAATATGCCCGGTGTGAGGAAACATGTCAACCGGCTGAACAGCGATAAGCTCGTAATCGCTTTTACATATTTCTTGGGCATCTCTGGCAAAAGTCGCCGGATTACAAGAAACGTACACGATTTTCTCGGGGGATAAATGCAAGAGTTGGGCAAGCACATCAGGGTGCATCCCGGCGCGCGGAGGATCGACAACAACCGTATCCGGGCGGCCAAATTTTGCACCTACTCCTGAATTCTGAGCCAGCGTTTCTTTTAAATCGCCGGTTACAAAGGTACAGTTTTCTACTCGATTCAACCGGCTATTCGTCCGGGCGTCACGGATGGCAACTTCACCGATCTCAAAACCGACAACCGTTTTCACTTTATCGGCGATGCACAGAGAAATGGAACCCGCACCGGAGTACAGATCAAAAACGATTTCGTCGCCCCGGAAATCAGCGAGCTCGATGATTTTATCATACAGAATTTCAGCGGTTTTTGTGTTCGTTTGAAAGAATGAATGAGCTGATATTTGAAACTGGCGTTCTCCGATTTTTTCCCGAATGAAGCCCGGTCCAAACAGGACCCGCTCTTGGTCGCCCACGGCGACGTCGGCTTTTTTGCGATTGATATTGTGCACAACTGTTGTGACGTCAAATGTTTTGGCAAGAGAACCGGCTAACGTTTTTACGTAATGAAACGCGCTCGCATCGTCCGCAGTCACAATATTGACCATGCAATCGCCGGTATTTTTCCCTTCGCGAATCACCAAATGGCGCCAAAAACCTGTGTGGTCACGCGTGCTATAGGCCGGGACTCCGCTTTTCAAGGCCGCTTCCTTAACATGGTTCAAAATTTCAACGCTTTGTTCGGACTGTAAATAGCATGTATCCAGATCCAGAATTTTATCAAAGCGCCCGCGGACATGCAATCCAAGAGCGAAATTCTTTGGTTTACTAATTTCGTCTTTGCAAATCTCAGCGTCGGTCACCCACCGTGCGCGTCCGAAGGAATACTCCATTTTATTGCGATAATAAAACAAAGCAGGGGAGGCCAAAGTCGGCAGAACCCTTGGAGGATGCAACCCCCCTATATGAAGCAAACTGTCGTAAACCTGCTGACGCTTACATTCGAGTTGTTTTTCGTACGCGAGGTTTTGGAGGCGGCAGCCGCCGCACTCACCGAAATGCCGGCAACTGGAAGAAACAACATGGGGCGATTCTTTAACGATGGTCAATTTCCTGGCTTCCGCATACCCTTTCCGTTTTCGAGTAATTCTGACCTCAACGTGCTGACCGGGAATCGCATTATCGACGAAAATGACAAAGCCCTCAAACCTCGCCAGGCCGCGGCCTCCAAAAGCCAGAGAATCGATCTCTACGTGTAATGTATCGCCTTTTTTCATACTGT
>JBHHWX010000749.1:0-2671 GCA_046756745.1 bacterium
ACGCCTTTTTCATGGGCGGCTTGTAGGCCCTCGGCGATTTGGGTGGCTATTTCAAAGCAATTTCGAATTTCGAATTTCGAATTACGAATCATCTCGCGCAATTCCTGTCCCTCGATGTATTCCATCACGATGAACATGTCGCCATCAACCTCCTCGATTGCGTGAATCGTGGCGATGTTCGGGTGGTTTAACGCAGCCGCGGCCTGGGCTTCGATTTTGAAGCGGGCGCGTTCATCGTCGCTGGCGTTAATTTGCCGCGGCAGGAATTTAATGGCGACGTCGCGTTTGAGTTTTGTGTCCTCGGCTTTATAAACGACGCCCATGCCACCCTCGCCGAGCTTTTCTGTTATTTTGTAGTGTAGAATTGTTTTGCCGAGCATCATGTATTTATTTTTGTTCGGGATGGTCTTTTTACAAAGATTTATAGTATTCCCATTTTTGTTTCAATTCCATAAGAAAAGCCTCAAACCCAGGGTCCCCCTTCAGGCTTGCTAATTTCGGGTCCAGATTGAATAAGGGGTAGCTGGGAAAACCGTCCTCCGCCGCTTTGATTAGCCATTGCACCGCTTCCTCTTTTTCTCCCATTAGGGCGGAAGCGCCGGCCAAATTGTGATAAATATGATGAATATGTATATAATCACGAGCATTTTCAATGGCTAATACCATTCTTTGCCTCGCTTCATCATTGCGACCTAGACTTGCTAGCAAAATAGCGTAAGAACTATTGAACTGTGGATCGTTAGGGTCTTTTAATAAGCTCTTTTCAATGATCTGCATGGCTTCACCTACCCGATGAAGATAGTATAAGTTTACCGCGGTGAGCGAAATTGTGAGAGACGGCGCAAATGTCTCAGGTAAGCTGCTAAAGATTTCAAGCGACTGAGAGTACTTGCCTTGAGAGAGTAAAACTTCTCCTACAAAACGGCGGGCCCTGTGATTGCCAGGATCAAGCTCAACACTCTTGCGTCCAGTTATTAGTGCTTTGTCCAAAAGTCCAATGTGAAGTTGCACCAATGAAAGTTGTTGATAAGCGGAACTCAAACCGGGTTTGAGCATTTTTGCCTTTTCATATTCTTTAAGTGCGCGTTCATGTGCAAACTTGTAACTGGGACTCCAATAAATCATACCTTTAACCACATAAGCCTCGGCGAGATTTGAATCCAGAGAGATGGCTTGCTGAACAGCAACATAGGCTTTTTCTTCCCACTCTGGATTTGGATCGAAGGATAGATATTTCCACATATAAGCACTCGCCAATGCGGTATATGCCATTGCAAAACCAGAATCCTTCCCGACAGCTTTTTCGTAGAGGACGATGGATGTATCAATGTCTGTTAAAGTCTGCTTCTTAAAATGAAACTCTCCTTTCAGATAAAGACGATAAGCTTCGAAGTCTGTTGTCGGACGTTGCTCTATACGCGATTGTGTCTCGGTTCCCAGTGTAATCTTCAAAACGTCTGCTATCTGACTTGCCACATCACTCTGAATTGAAAAGATGTTCGTAATTTCCCGGATATAGTTTTGGGCCCAAAGATGGCCATCCGTTTCGACATCGATCAATTGGGCAAAAATACGGACTTTCTCTCCTGAAATCAAAACGCTGCCCTGGAGAATGTGACCAACATTTAACTCCCGACCAATGGTACGAGTGCTTTTGTCACTATCCCTGTATGCCATCACCGACGTACTGGAGATAACAGTCAAATCGCTAATATTTGCCAGACCGGAAATGATTGTTTCGGTCATTCCATCGCTAAAATAGTCTTGCGTTGGTTCACCGTTCAGATTCTTAAACGGCAAGACAGCGACTGAGTTATTGTGACTCTCTGAACTTGCGGGCTTAAAAAACCACCACGAAATCGACAGCAGCATGGCCGTTACGATCGTTATGCCTATGCGACTACTTTTACTTCGAATTAATACGGCGGACCGGGCCGTTTTATCAACAGTCTTTGTTCCTGCCTTTCCCAGATCCATCGCCATTTCTTCAGCACGCTGGTAGCGTTCGTCCACATTCCTTGTCAATGCTTTTTGCAAAATCGAGGTAAGTGCTGCGGGGTTTTGGTTGGGAAATTCCGGCTCTTCATTCAAGATCGAATAAATCACCGCCTGCTCGTAATCGCCAGGAAACGGCAATTTCCCTGTGAGCATTTCGTACAAGACGACCCCAAACGACCAGATGTCTGTCCGGTGATCCGTTTCCATACCTTGCGCCTGTTCTGGGGACATGTAAGCAGCCGTTCCCAGCGTGGTTCCGATTTTGGTAATTTGGGCACCGCCCCGAACTTTGGCCAGTCCGAAGTCCATGATCTTGACCTGACCTTCTTCGGTGACCATAATGTTGGCGGGTTTGATGTCGCGGTGGATGACGCCTTTTTCATGGGCGGCTTGTAGGCCCTCGGCGATTTGGGTGGCTATTTCAAGGCAATTTCGAATTTCGAATTTCGAATTTCGAATCATCTCGCGCAATTCCTGTCCCTCGATGTATTCCATCACGATGAACATTTCATCATCGTGTTCCTCGATGGCGAAAATCGTGGCAATATTCGGGTGGTTCAGTGCTGCCGCGGCCTGCGCTTCGATTTTGAAGCGCGCGTGTTCCTCTTCACTGGCGGAAATCTGGCGCGGCAGGAATTTGATGGCGACCTCGCGTTTCAAGTCCAGGTCTTCA
>JBHHWX010000750.1:0-2659 GCA_046756745.1 bacterium
TGCAAGACTTTGTGCATCTCCGGAGTTTTGTGTCAAGCGCGCGCCTGATTTGCAGCGTATTTATTATCCGTATCGCTTCCTAAAGTTCGTAAAGTCCAGCGCAATTTAATTTACTTCAAGAAGCTAATCTCCGCCAAACTTCGCTTCACCCAGTTCTCCAAGCCTCCCACCAAAACCAGCTCCTGCGCCGCCGCGCCCACCGGACTGATCGCGTAGACTTTGCCGTCCGCTTGTAACACGGCTTTGGTAAAATCGATTGTCGCTGCAATACCGGTGCGCACGGTGAGCTCGTCAGCGCCAAACCGGGCTTTCAAGTCTTGGATAAGCTCTGGCGCTTCGATGGTGAGAAAGCCGTTGTTGAGAGCGTTGCGTTTGTAGGTTTCGCTGAATGAGCCTGCCACAACCAAAGCCAGTCCGCGGTACTTTAAGGCGGTCGCCGCTTGCTCGCGGGAGCTGCCGCTGCCGAAATTAAAACCGCACGCCAAAATGTCGCCTTCTCTCACCACATTCTTGAATTGCGCATCGTAGTTTTCCATCGCGACCTCCGCTTGTTGTTCCGGTGTGAAATCGTCGATGTAAGTATATTTGCCGGGATAGATACCGTCCGTATTCAGGTTATCCTGATGGCAAAAAATCAGCTCGCCGGTTATGGATTGCGGAAAACCGTCGAGGATATGGATGCGTGTGCTCTGCTGCCGGGGCCTTTCATTGACTTTGACCCGGCCCTTGGTTGCACACTCTCCCCATTCGCCCGGAAAATCGATGAACCCTGCAACCGCGGAAGCAGCAACAACCCCTGGCGAAGCTAAATAGGCGAGCGCGCTTCGCGAACCCATTCGCCCTTTAAAATTCCGGTTTGTGGCAGAAATACCCACTTCATGCTGGTCCAGCGTTCCTTTACCCAGCCCGATGCACGGCCCGCATCCCGGCGGCAGAGGAGTCGCGCCGGCGTCCAGCAACGCCTGCCAGTCGCCGCGCTGTTGGCTGCCGGATTGCACCTCACTGGACGCGGCTGCGATATAAAATTCCACGCCCGGGGCGACTGTTTTTCCGCGGACCATGGCCGCGGCAACGGCCAAATCCTCGAGGCGGCTGTTTACGCACGAAAGGAGATAGGCTTTGTGAATTTTCACCCGCCGGCGCCGTATTTCCGTGATCGAAGTCATCTCTTTCACCGTGTCCGGGCCGGAAACGTGTGGCTGAACAGAGCTCAGATCGAGAAAAAGCTCTTTGGCATAATAGGCGTCGTTATCGGCCTGCAAAACGGAGAGCTGGTCTTGTAATTCCTGAATACGTGAAGAATTCATACGTGGATGAGCTCCGTCGCCGTCCTCATCAGAAGGGACGCCGGCTAAACCACGGGATTGAATGTCTTTTGCGCGCTGTCTGAGCCAATCGAGGGTCACCTCATCCACGGGAAAAACACCGGCCAATGCGCCCCACTCCGTCGTCATATTCGCGATGGTCAGGCGTTCGTCCAGACTGAGATGCCGGACGCCGTCGCCGACAAATTCGATAATGTGATTGAGGGCTTCGTCGTGGTTGAAGAAACCGCACAGCGTGATGATCACATCTTTTCCCGTGACGCCCGGTTTCAAGCGTCCGGCCAGCTCGACTTTCGCAATGGGCGGAATCTGCCACCAGGTGCGCCCGGCAGCCCAAATTGCAGCAGCGTCGGTGCGTACAACCGGGGTACCCAAACAACCGATACCGCCGTACATGTTGGAATGACTGTCTGAAGCGACGGCCAGGGTTCCGGGCCAGGCATATCCCTCTTCGACCATAACTTGATGCCCAATGCCGCGCCCGGCAGGATAGAAGTCGATTTCGTGCTCACGCGCGAATGCCTCGATATTGGCGTACTTTTGCAGATTTTTCTCACTTTTGTTCTGGATGTCATGGTCGATGGTGAAGACTACCTGGCGCGGAATGGCGATCGCCGTCGCGCCGATCGCACGGAATTTCGGGATCACCGCGCCCGTATTGTCATGAGTCATGACATAAGCCGGACGGATAGAGAGATAATCCCCGGCGTGAACTTCCTGATCCGGTTGCAAATGAACTGCACATTTCTGTGCGATTTTTTCTACGTAAGTTTGTGCCATGGAATGAACCCTTTTTTGTTAGGCTTGTGAAGCGAAAATTACGTAGAATTGTGGTAAGAATCAAGGTTAGAAAAAGCTGGGGATAAATCAAGATGGAACACAGAGCGTCGAAGCCCGAAATCCGAAAAGCTCAAACTTCAAAGCTCAAAAACCAAGTAAAAACTATTCAGCCTTTGGTATTGGAGCTTTCATTGAAACAGTGGGGCTGTCCAAAAAGGGGAAAACATGTTTTTGCGAGCGAAGCGAAGCAATCTCCTGGTTTTGTGCCTAATATCGGGAGATTGCTTTGCTTCGCTTCGCTCGCAATGACATCTGACTTTTTGGACAGCCCCACTCCGAAGCTTCTCACGCCTGAATAGTTACACCAAATAGAAAGTGCAAGTGCCGCAAATGGGATCAGCATTGTCAAGGAGGTGTGGAGTGGATGGTACAGAAAAAAGCTGTGTAAGAAGAGGACAGGGTAAGGTAACAAAGCTTACTTGAAGAAGGCAAAGAGGATTCCCAATATCATGCCAACTTGCCCCACTCAGAAGATGAACATCCATTTAATAAGA
>JBHHWX010000751.1:0-2618 GCA_046756745.1 bacterium
TTCACGCTTCAGCGTGTTTTTGTGCCGCCCCTCCCAAAGCACAAGCTGAAGCTTGAACACCGCCACCCATCTGTAAGTGACCGACTACCCATCAGGAACCGCCGGGATGAACGCGTTCATGGGCGGTTAATTTAAAAACATCTCTGAGCATATTTTCATATTCTTTACTCAGCGCAATCTTTCGACGCGCCATCACACGGCGGGCCGTTGCAAGCGCTTTGTCCGGATCATGCTCAACAAATCCTTCGCTGCCGCCCCAGGCAAAGGAAGGAATGAACTTTGGAGGGAACCCGGCGCCAAAAACATTGCTCATCACGCCCACCACCGTACCCGTATTAAACATGGTATTGATTCCGGTTTTCGAGTGATCTCCCATAAACAGTCCGACAAACTGCGAACCGCTGTCGACCATCTCACCGTCTATCTGCACTTTAACATGACTGTAATTGTTTTTCAGATCGCTGTTGTTTGTGTCCGCACCGATATTGACCCATTGCCCCAAATAAGAATGACCCAAGAAGCCTTCATGTTGTTTATTGCTGAAGGAATGTATAATAGACTCTTCCACCTCTCCTCCCACTTTGCACCATTCGCCGATAGACGTTTCCTCATAAATCTTTGCTCCGATTTTTATCAAGCTGTTATCACCGACAAAAGCCGGGCCGGCGATGACGGCATTCGGCATCACCGTGACATTTTCACCGAGATAAATCGGGCCGTGCTCAGCGTCCAAAACAGCCCCGGGTTTAACTTTGGAACCGCTGCCAATGTAAATACGCGGTTTGTTGAGCAGCACAGCATGTTTTGAGATGTCGCCAAGATTTTTACCCCCGGCTCCTAAAAAATCAAAATCTGCCAGAATCTGAGAGGCGTTCTGATTCACCAAGTCCCAGGGATACTCAATTGTTTTTGCTTCAACCTCTGTGCACGGCACGTCGACAGAACCGATATCAAAATCAACCCCATCGCGAGAAAGGACTTTTGCAAATGTATCTTTTTTGAGGAAAATCGCCACCACATTTTTGCCAGCAGTATAAATTCGCTCTTCGCTGTTCTGCACAATTTCCGTTAAGTTTTTATCGAGCAACGTTCGGCCGTTAAGGAACAAACAGCTTTCCGAATCGAGCTCGTTTACCTTGACGCCGGGATTCTCTTGCCGCACGGTTTCTGCCAGATAGTCCCGGCAGCTTAGGTAGAGGGTACTTTTGGGAAACCGTCTCCTCATTTTATCTTTGAGACGACTCATCCCGCACCGGAGCTCAAAGACAGGACGCGTCAGCGAAAGGGGATAAAGTTGAGAGAAAGACTTATCTTCAAAAATACAAATGGCGTGCAGCATCTCGACTCCTTTAAAAACAGATTTTTCCTAATATCGTAGCTCGATTCGCCCCGGTTGCCCTGGGCGTGTTACTCGGTTTTCCCAGGAGCGTCTCATTCGCAAGAACCGCAAAACACATCGCCTCTTTGGCGCCGGATAAAACACCAAACTCATCGATGGTTTTCACCGGAACGGGATTGAATTCCTTTTGAAGCAATTGCAGTAAAAATGTGTTCAAGGAGCCGCCGCCGCTGACGATGATCTCGTCGAGCTTGGTTTGTGCTGCAACAAAACGGTCGTAGCTTTCGCGGATAGATCTCGCTGTCAAAGCCGTGACCGTAGCTAAAACATCCCGGTCCGGTAACCGCAGACGTTTCGCCTCTGACAGAATGTCTTCGAGAAAAGAGCGGCCGAACTCCTCCCGGCCCGTGGATTTTGGCGGCTTTCTGTTAAAATAGGGATGCTGCATCGCAAACGCCAGGGCGGACTGGGAAATCGTTCCGGTGCGCGCAATATCGCCGTTTTCATCATACGGTTTTTGAAAAAAACGCTGCATCAAACCGTCGATAAGCATATTCCCCGGGCCGGTATCAAACGCCATCACGTTTTCTAATAAACACTGTTTGGGTAATACCGTCAAATTGCCGATTCCGCCGATGTTGAGCAATCCGCGATTTTTCACGTCCGACCGGAATACGATAAAATCAAAATAGGGAACCAGCGGCGCCCCTTCTCCGCCGCAAGCCATATCTGCCGGACGAAAATCGGCCACGGTCACGATACCCGTGCGCTTTGAAATCACCGACGGCTCCCCCAATTGCAGAGTGGAGGCCACTTTGTATCCGAACAGCTCGTGAGCGTGCGGCAGATGACATACTGTCTGCCCGTGCGACCCGATAAAGTCGATGGCTTCCGGCTGTTTTCCGGCTTTCTTAAGTAAAGCCAGAGCAGCGTCTGCAATGATTTCCCCCAAGAGCACATTGAGCCGGCAAATCTCGGCGGTGGTTCCTCCGTCCGGCGAGGAGACCTCCAAAAGATGTTTTTTTAAGCCGGGTGGATACGGCGAGGCGAGAAAATCGAGGAGCTCGAGCTTGGTCGCCGTCCCGCAGCTCTCGATTTTAACCAGCGCGGCGTCCACGCCGTCGAGGGAGGTGCCGGACATCAGTCCGATAGCGAGTTTGGAGTTTTTCTTTTGGAGATCAGATAGTCTTGTCATTTTGGGTCGGATCCTATGTTTAAGGTGTATGCATCCCCAAATATGCTACATCAAAACAATAAAATCAAGCTTTAGTTAGAACAG
>JBHHWX010000752.1:0-2618 GCA_046756745.1 bacterium
GGATAAAAAATAGAAATAAGGTTTTTGCTCATGTCAGTAGCGATTAACTCTCCGAGTAGTTGCGCCTCTCTGTCCAATCCCTCTTGCAGGGAGCGGCCGATTCCATACTTAACCGCCTCCAGAGCTTTCAACGGCGCTGGGTAATGTCCGCGAGTCGTTTTTAACAACCGTTTTCGAGCCTGATCGAACAACATCTTTCTGCCCATGGGATTGCTCTCTAAAAAAATCGCGTGCAGGCGTTTGGCATTGCGCCTTTTCTCATAAGCCGCCCGAAAGAAGTTCTGCTGCATATTGAGGGCAAATTCTTCAGCCGCCGCTCGAATAAACGAAAAAGGATAATCCGCCGGCAGCACCTTATCGACAATACCAAGCCGTCCGGCGTATTTGGCATTCACAAGCTTGCCGGTCAGAATCAAATTCAAGGAGCGCTGAATTCCGATAAGGCGCGGTAATCTTTGCGTCCCGCCAAAGCCCGGCAAAATGCCAAGTTTGACTTCAGGTAAACCGATTTTCGTCTTCGGATGATGGCGTGCGATACGGAAATGACAGGCTAAAGCCAGCTCCAGTCCGCCACCGAGACACGCTCCTTGAATCGCGGCGATAACCGGGAAGGGCAATTCATGAATCTTGTGCAAAACGGCTTGCCCCAAGCGAGCTTTCTCAGCGCCTTCCTGCGGGTCTGTGATGTCCTTTATTTCAGAAACATCAGCGCCGGCAATGAAGTTGTCTTCTTTGCCGCTGTAAATCACTAACGCTTTCACGCCGGTATAAGTGCGAAGCTCATCTAACCAGTTGTTGAATTCCTGCATCACCTTGGCGGAGAGAATATTGACGCTTTGGTCCGGAACATCGAGTTTAAGAAAAGCGACGCCGTTATCGCGTTCCGTAAATTCAAACGACTCGGTTTTTTTAAAATTGTCCTTTAAGTTGACATCCTGTTTGACCGTTTCCGTCATATTTTCCTTTCCTCACTATTATAAAGTGCTGATTCTGTTAATATAACTCTGTCAGGGTTAGAATCTTGCAAGAATCTCTGTATGTAGAGTAAATATAAATGTATCATCTGTATATCGTGCAAAGTCATTAAACCCTGATAGAGTTTTTCAACAACGTCAGCCGTATATGATCATTCTGGGTTGGGCAAAATCTCCGGGCGCTCATTTAAATCACTACGAATGGAGAATTCCTCGAATAAACAGATCGGCAATTTGTGCAGCGGACTGCTCCAAATCAAATCTACCGTTTTTAAGCAAAATCCAATGTGTAGCGATTTCATCTAACGCGCCAAAAACAGCTCGCTTCATCAATCCAGGATGGATGTCGCTCCGGAAGACGCCCTGTTTCTGCCCTTCGGCGATCAAATCCCCGACTAAGTTAAGGTACTCCTTTAGTTTGGTACCGGTGTACTCTTTGATGAATCTGTTGCTTTGACGAAGCTCGAGTTGAAAAACTTGAGCCAGTGACGGATTTTTTCTCACAAAATCCAAGTGGGTATGAATGAAAATCCTCAACTTGTCAGCAACCAGTGTCGCCCTCTCCAACCGTTGCCCAGCCTCTGTGATAAAATGGCCCATCTCCTCTTCAAAAATCGAAATCAAGATCTCATCCTTGTTTTTGAAATAAAGATAGATGGTCCCGTCCGCGATTCTTGCTCCTTTGGCAATTTCGGATACCTTCGTTTTATAAAAACCTTTCTGTGCAAAAATTTTTATTGCGGACTTGAGGATCCGATTTCTTTTATCGTTTTTTTGAGCCATTGAGGATAGAAACCCTGACCGTTCAAACTAGTAAACGGATGGAAACCGGGAATTATTTCAACGAAATGAATGAGCGTTCATTCATAATATAGGAATTGATTGGACATTGTCAAGTTAAATTTCGGTCACCAAAAGTAGAGTCACTAGGAATAATTGGAACATTTTCGAGACACAACTGTATACACTTTTGTGATTTAGTTGAACGACAACGAATCAACCGGGAGTTTACTTATGCGCTTTATTTCAGTACGTCAAATGCGTCAAAATTCCGCGGAACTGTGGAAACAACTTAAAAAGGAAAAGGAGCTTATTCTTACTTCGAATGGCAAACCCATAGCTATTATGGCTGAAATTGACGAAGAAAACCTGGAAAATGTTTTACAAGCGTTTAGGCGCGCGAAAGCGACCCTGGCTTTAGAAGAAATGCACACCATTTCCACGAAAGCCGGGACCGATAAAATGACTTATGAAGAGATCGAAGAAGAAATAAACGCCGTCAGAAGAGAACGCAAGGGTTGATTACTGTTGTCGACACCAATGTTTTGGTATCAGCTACTTTGAATCCCTTTGGGAAACCCGCAGCAATCATAAAGCTGATACTTGGAGGCCGGCTTCAAATAGCTTATGATACGAGAATGATGATGGAATATCGTGAGGTTCTCAATAGACCGATCTTTCAATTTTCAAAAGAAAAACAAATCACACCATTACTGACTTATATAGAAAACGCAGGGAATTTTGTCACCTCCTTCCCGTTACACAGTGCGCTACCTGATCCTGACGACCAAATGTTTCTCGAAGTAGCGCATACTGCAAAAGCAGAGGCCATAATCACTGGAAACAAAAAACATTTTCCTCCTG
>JBHHWX010000753.1:0-2612 GCA_046756745.1 bacterium
AATAGACCTCAAATCAGCGGTGGGATTGCGACTGCCGTAGAGTTCGCATAATCTTGTGATCAACGACAATTATATTTCCCCATCGACGACAATTAGAATTCCCCATTTCGAGGAGTTCTAATTAAACTGTCCAAACACCAAAAGTGAGGAGGCTGTTTGGATGGTAACCGATCATCAAGTAAGGAGATTAAGGAAGCTTATGCAGACCGAAAAGACGAAAGCGTTAGCTGCCAGTAAATCGGGGATGGATCGAAAGACCGCTCGGAAGTATGCGACTTTAGATAAACTTCCCAGCGAGTTAAAGGTAGATAATACCTGGCGCACGCGACAGGATCCGTTTACGGAGGTATGGGATGGGGTTTGCGATCTTTTGTCGTTGAATTGGGGATTAGAAGCTAAGACGATTTTTGATGATTTGCAGCGCCGCTACCCGGGTAGCTTTTCGGATGGTCAGTTGCGCACTTTGCAGCGGCGTATCAAAACCTACCGGGCGCTGGAAGGACCGCCGAAGGAAGTCTTTTTTCCCCAGGTACATTACCCTGGTAAGTTATGCCAGTCGGATTTTACGGATATGAGTCAGTTGGGCATTACCATCGGAGGAGCGCCCTTTGAGCATCTGTTGTATCATTTTGTTTTACCTTACTCCAATTGGGAGACCGGCAGCGTGTGTTTTTCAGAAAGTTTCGAGTCTTTAAGCGAAGGATTGCAAAATGCCTTGTGGGAATTAGGCGGTGTTCCCAGAACACATCAGAGCGATCGCCTGAGCGCGGCGGTAGAGAATACCGGCAGTCGCCGGGAGTTTACCCAATCTTATCATGCGCTTTTAGGGCACTACGGTTTGGATGGTCGCAAGACCAATGCCCGCTCCCCTCATGAAAATGGTGATGTTGAACAGCGCCACCACCGTCTCAAACGGGCTGTAGAACAGTCGCTGTTGTTGTGCGGCAGCCGTGATTTTGAAAGCCGGAGCGCTTATGATCGCTTTTTAAAGAAGCTGTTTTCCCAATTAAATAGCGGGCGCCGGGAGCGTTTTGAAGAAGAATTGAAAGTGCTTAAGCCTTTACCACTTCAGCGATTAGATGCCTGTAAACGCCTTTCTTTCACCGTGAGAGCCAGCAGCACCATCCGGGTCAAACACAATGTCTATTCGGTACACAGCCGTCTGATTGGGCAAGACATCACGGTTAAAGTCTATGCCGAATACCTGGAAGTTTGGTATGCGCAGCGTTGTATTGAGAAAATTCCCCGGTTGCGCGGAGAAGGTAGACACTGCATTCAATACCGCCATATTATCGACTGGCTGGTTCGTAAACCAGGGGCTTTTGAGAATTATCGTTATCGCAGCGACCTTTTCCCCACCCATCGTTTTCGCGTGGCTTATGATGCGCTCAAAGAAAGCAAGGGAGCGCAAGCGGATAAAGAATACTTGCAAATCCTTCAATTAGCTGCCCGGCAGAGCGAAACGGCTGTGGATTTCGCCTTGAATCAGTTCATCGATCAACAAGACCCCATCAGCTTTGAGCGTGTCGAGGCCATCGTCAGATCCGATCAGCAGTTTCCGCCATCCCGCAGCATCGCTGTCGAGGCGGTGGAGATAGGTGTTTATGACGCCTTATTAAGCCAGTGGGCTTTCCAGGAAGTGGTCCCGGTCATCCGGGATGAGGCACAGGCAGAAGGGAGGATACGTTGATGGCACAACCATTCAAAAATGACCTGGTGATCTGTTTGAAGGCGTTATGCCTGCCAACGATCAGAAAGTCTTATGTCGAACAGGCCGATCTGGCACGGCGGGAATTATTGAGTTATGAACACTACTTATTCGAGTTGGTGCAGCAGGAAAGAGAGGTTCGTCGCAATAATCGCATTGCCCGGTATTTGAGGGATTCCAGGCTGCCTTTGGAAAAGAATTTGCAAACCTTTAATCGAACGCGGCTGCCGCGCAAAATCAATATGCAATTGAGCCATTTACTGGATGGTGACTTCTTGGATCGGCGGGAAAATATCCTGGCTTTCGGCAATCCCGGAAGCGGAAAAACACATCTGCTCTGCGCGGTGGCTCAGGAACTCATCTATAAAGAAAGACGCATCAAATTCATGCCTTGCAGTTTGTTGGTACAAGAACTGCTGATCGCTAAACGCGATCTGAAATTACCCCGGCTGCTAAAACAGTTTGCCAAATATGATGCGCTGCTCATTGATGACATCGGCTATGTACAACAAAGCAGAGAAGAAATGGAAGTGCTCTTTACCTTGCTCGCCGATCGCTATGAACGCGGCAGTGTCATGCTCACCAGTAACCTGCCGTTTTCCCAATGGGAAAAGATTTTTAAAGATCCAATGACCACCGCAGCAGCTATTGATCGCCTGGTACATCATAGCATTATCTTGGAACTCAATCTACCAAGCTATCGCCTGGAACAAGCTCAGAATCAAAAAAATAATACGAAAAAGGAGGCACAAAGTGAGAAGATTTCACCATTGAAAAATGGGGAATTCTAATTGTCGTCGGTGGGGAAATATAATTGTCGTTGATCAATTGGGTAACGTAAAAGAGCGTTTGGATGAAAGACAAAAAAAATTAGACACCGCTCGAAACCAGCGGGTACAAGCTC
>JBHHWX010000754.1:0-2604 GCA_046756745.1 bacterium
CGCCGGCAACGTCGTACAGGTAAACGATGGTTTCCAATGCCTCGCGCTGGGCAAAATAGTACTGAAACTGCGCCACATCTTGCTTCCCCCCTGACAATGTGGGATTGAGGGGAGTTAGGTGCGGCGTCTTAAACCACCAACTCAGCAAACTCTTGCTGGTGTCGGTGGCGCCAACATAACCGCCGTCGCGGAACGCCTTGACTTTCTTGCGCAAGTGCGACACCAGGGGCGGCATGAGTTTTTCCATGCTCGTTTCGCGCAAGGCTTCATCAGCCGGGAACCAGCGGATGTCCGGTTCGAGGATGGCGTGGGGAGAATCGGGGAAGTTCTTGTGGAGAGCCATATTCGATTACTCGCTTTTCTTTTTTGCGGGCGTCTTAGCCTTGCCGAGTCGCTTGCGCTGTTTGGTTTCGATCTTTTTGATGCTTTCCACGGTTGGTAATTCTTCTGGCATCGTGCCCCCTAATTCCTGTATGGTTTTCCGCACCTTCGCGCCGACTTCGCGATGCGTCCGGTTCGCTGCCTCTTTCCCCATCACTTCGTCCCGTCGCAACTTCTCCTCCGCCTGGGTTGCGCGAAACGGATTTGCCGCCAATTCCGTGCTACCCATCTCGATCATTTCGGTGACGTCAACGAAATGATCCTCAATGCGATGTCCGCTGTTAAAACAAGACAACCTGGCCTTCTCGATAACCCGTTCGAAATTGCGGTAATCGTCGTATCCCAATACCTCCGCAAAATCCCGGCTCGACCAAAATTCCACCCCGGCTTCATTCGTGCGTTTGATCTGCTCGAATGGCGACTGACGGCTTCCGTAGGCCTTCTTGATTTCTTTGCTCATGGCAAAATCTCCTCTGTATTTCAGTTTGCCCCAAACCCATCTAATTCGATGGGTTTGAAATCCGGATGATTCAGATGTCCCAGACGCCCAAAACCTAAATTCGTTTTTATTTTTGCGTCCGTCAGCCGTTCCCCGCTGCAAGCTTTTTGACGCCACGGTCCTCGGTAAGAAGCTTCATCTGCTGAATGGCAATGGCGTTCAGCTTTATCAGCCGGTCTTTCTGGGCCAGGCCTTCATTGATAAAAAGGGCGTTGAGGTTTTCCAGATTGGAGAGACAGACCAGTTGGGAGACATTGGCATAATCTCTGACATTGCCCTTCTTGCCACGGTTGTTCTCCCGCCATTCCTTCGCGGTCTGACCAAACAGAGCGACATTCAGCACGTCTGCCTCACTGGCGTAAATGTAATTGCTCTGTGCCTTGGTCACTTGCCGGGGGATCAGGTTTTCCTTGATGGCGTCGGTATGGATGCGGTAGTTGATTTTAGCCAGATTCCTTCTGATATCCCAACCGAGCTGCTTGAGTTCTTCTTCTTTGAGCCGTTGGAATTCCTTGATCAGGTATATTTTAAACTCAGGACTAATCCACATTCCAAATTCAAAGGCAATATCTTTGTGGGCATAAGTTCCTCCATATCTGCCTGCTTTTGCCATAAGTCCTATTGCATTTGTTTTGGCTGCCCATTCTTTTACACTGATTTTATAACTGTCTAAGCCGGCCTGACTTCTAATTGCGGCATATTCGCCATAATTAAAATCTGGATTATATATACGCCCCCATATACACAAAAACTCAACCGTATTTCTATTTCTAAGCCAATCTGATATAAAAAAATCCCCGTCTTTCGCTTTAAGCATGTCCGTTAGAGAGATATAATCTTCATCATTTACAGAAATAATGGTTATCTCCGTATTTTCAACATTCATCTTTTTCACCATGTATGCCCTCCTCCATTTTCTAAACCCATCGAATTCGAGGGGTTTAAAATCCTTTCAGATGCTCCCAAACGCTCTGAAACTCAATTCGCGTTTATTCGCGGGTTCCTCACACCGTCACCGCCACAATCGTCATCGTGTCATTGCCGAAAATATCCACTACCTTGACCGCGATCTTGCGCCGCCCCGGCTGGCATTCGTGGAAGACGCTCTTCAGCTCCAGGGAGCGGTCTTTTTTCGTGCGGAAAGATTGCCATTCGTTCTCGAAGATGAAATCCCCGGTCCAGCGTTCTTCCCACACACCGCTGTCTTCGTTCTTTACCCGGATGATCTCGCGCTTGCTCTCGAAATCGAAATCCACTGCCCAGTAGTCGATCCAGTCGGTCCAGTTTTTTGTCAGCACTTCGCGGTTGACGATGCCGTTCTGGTCCTTGCTTACCTTCACGATCTGCCCCTTCTCCACCACGATGCGACTGCCCTTATTCTTGAGCGCCGCCTCGGCGTTGGCGATCGAGTCCTGCGAATAGAACACCGAAAAATCGGTCAGCTCCACCGCCGCGCTGTTCTTCTTCACGTGCGGCTTGACCTCGATGAACGAAACATCATGGAACACCACCTGGTTTTTCTCGACCGCCCGCTTATCGAACACCTCTGCCGGGATGTACTTCGGCGCGATGTCGATCCCCTTGGCGCGGGCCTCATCGAGCACGTTCGGGAACAGCCCCATCTCGAACTCGAAACCCAGGATGTCCACTTTGGTGATGTGCTGCTTGCGGCATTCCAGGATGATCTCCTCGACGAACAGCCGGGTCACCGGCAGGTTGACCGG
>JBHHWX010000755.1:0-2587 GCA_046756745.1 bacterium
TACCTCCGGGCAATCGCCTTGAGAAGCTTTCGGGAAATAGAAGCGGACAACATAGTATTCGAATCAATAATCAATGGCGCATTTGTTTCGAGTGGCGGGACGTATATGGCTAGCGAAAAACTAATTCCAATTCACCCTGGAGAGATTTTACTCGAAGAATTCTTGAAGCCTATGGGCATCAGCAAGTACAGATTGGCAAAAGATATCAATGTTCCCGCTAGAAGAATGAATGAAATAGTTCAGTGTAAACGTGCCATTACCCCGGATACGGCACTGAGACTTTCAAAATACTTCGGGCTTTCGGAACGGTTCTGGGTCAATTTGCAGGCAAGATTCGATCTCGAAGTTGAAAAGGAACGCCTCAAAAATCGATTAGAAAAAGAAGTGCATGTCCACGCATCAGCTTTAAAAACAGCATTGACATAGTCAATGCACTCCAAATAGAAATTTTCCTTTAGGAGTGAAGTGACTGTGTCACTTCAAAGTCCTTCATAATCAGGCGCTGCCTTAAAAAAGCTGAAAGCTGACCGCTGATAGCTTCAAATGCGGCTCGCCGCGTTAGGTTTAACAAACATTCACTGGTTAAAGAGCACTCCCCGAAAACGCAAAATCTTCTCGATAACCTCTCCGATTTTGTTGTTGGGTGTCGAGGCGCCGGCGGTCAATCCGATCTTCAGCTCGGCCTTGGGAAGCCAGTCTTTTGTCACCTTCATATCGTCGCAGCCGACTATTTTATGTCTAATTTCGTTTTTACTGATGAGACAATCCGGGTCGTCTATATGGAAGCTGGTTGTATGGTGTGAGGTAATTTCCGCAAGATGATTGGTATTGCTGCTGTTAAACCCGCCGATGACGAGCATTACATCGATCGCGTGTTTGTTGACCAAGTCCAAAACGGCGTCTTGTCTTTCTTGGGTGGCGCTGCAGATGGTGTCGAAGGTTTGGTAATGAGCGTCTAATTTTTGTTCGCCGTATTTTCGAAGCATGGCGTTGCGTAATTCTTCGGCAATAGCCAAAGATTCGCTGCTCAGCATCGTGGTTTGATTGGCCAGCCCGATTTTCCGCAAATCGCTTTCCGGATCAAAACCCGGAGAGACGGATTTTGCAAAGTCGGCCATCAGGGCTTGTTTATCTCCTCCGTTTACAATGTAATCACAAATTTTTCCGGCCTCAGCCATACTGCGAACAACCAGGTATTTTCCGTGACGGAATTTCAAAGCTTGCGAGCTGGTAGCGATGGTTTCTTCGTGGTAATACTTTCCGTGAATAATCGAGGTGTAGCCGTTTTTGGCGTAGTAGGCGACTCGTTTCCACACGTTGAGAACAGAGCCGCAGGTGGTGTCGACGAGAATACATCCACGTTTTTTGAGCGCTTGAAATTCATGAATCGAAACTCCAAAAGCCGGCAGGATGACCACGTCCTGACGTCCGAGTTTATCGACGGTCATGCCATTGCTGTATTGTCCGCTTAGAAAGCCAATACCCATTTCGATCAAGCGATTGTTGACGTGCGGATTGTGGATGATTTCACCCGTGAGATAGATACGCCGGTCGGGAAACCTCTCCCGGGTTTGATAGGCGTAATCCACCGCCCGGTCTACGCCATAGCAAAAGCCGAACTCTTTTGCTAAATACAAGGTTAGACCGGGAAGGGTGATTGTAAAATCGTTGGCACGCAGATGCTCCACCAAGCTGCAGTAGTAGTCGCGTTTGAGTATTCCCTGGACTTCCTTTTTAAGCCCCAGCCCCCTCTGAAAAAATTGTGAGGTCATCGTATCGCCTGTCCTTAGCACGGTTCCATCCTTAGTTGTGTTATCGGGCGTTTCAAAATAATTTTTCATAGGTGCAAATATAGCCATTTACGCAAAAAATGTCAAAGAAAATGTTGCGGCGAGGGTAGAGCCACAAAATTTCAAAAAACATGCTAAATAAAATCAGCCACGGATGAACCTGGCGCGGCCTTCGCCGCAACCAAAAGATTCGCTATAACAAAAAAATCTTTAGCCACGGATTTACACTGATGAACACGGATTTTTTTCAACTCTCCAGAGAGTCGTATCGCTCCAAGGTGAAATTGGTAACAGATGAAAAATACTTGGAAAAATTAAGACACACAGAATAAACCATAATCCGTGTTTCATCCGTGAAAATCAGTGGCTTATAAAAAACTTTATTATTAGGTTAGCATAGAGTTTGGATTCACGAATGCGGCTTCGCCGCGCTGGACTTCACTTCACAATCAACTCGATCTTCGTCGGCAGGTAGTTCGGCAGCGGCTCACCGTCGATGAGATGTTTGGCGCTTTCGACTGCGAGTCGTCCCCTTTCGGATGGGAACTGTGCTACAGAGGCGTGCATGACGCCGTTTTCAATAGCTCGTCGGGCATCTTCAACTGCGTCAAAGCCCACGACTTTTATTGCGCCGGTTTTGCCGGCTGCCGCGACCGCTTCGATAGCCCCTAGTGCCATCATGTCGTTGCAAGCAAACAGCGCTTCAATTTCAGGGTGGGACTGTAGAATGTTTTGGAAGACAATGTAACCTTGAGCGCGTTCCCAGTTGGCGGTTTGCGAGGCCACAACTTGCAATT
>JBHHWX010000756.1:0-2585 GCA_046756745.1 bacterium
TGTGTCGGTTCCACAACTCAACCCTCGTTGGTGACACGGGATGTGATACCCGAATCGGCGTTTTTCCGTAATTTGTGGCGGGATCAGCAGCTCCCCTTCACGATTCAATTGTGCGATGTATTCAAAAAATTCGTAGGTGACAGAGGCCACATGCCGCGCTTCGGTTGAATAGTCCAGAAATTTTGGGTAAACATTCTTTATTGTATAAACTGCGGTCGGCTCAGTGGCGACTACTGCAAATCCTTGCGCTGCATACGGATAAATCTGCTTGACATTGAACTGTGCGACTTTTTTTGCTTTCTCCAATTCGCCATAAGACAGATATGGATACCCGCTTGCTTTTTGGTTGGGTACCACCACTTGAATGTCCGCGCTCTGTAACAACTTCGCTGCATTCATTGCCAAATGCGGCGAAATGTAATTTGCAACATAATCGACAAAGAAAACAACGTGTTTTCTCGGAGAAGAAATGGGGGTTTTAAACTTCTTTTTGAACTCCTTTTTGAACGTCCTTCGTGTAAACTGGGGAATTTCCCGGAGACGTTCCAATCCGAAAAGCTTTTCTCCGATGTGTTTGGCTGTTTTGCTCTGTAAAATCCAATTCGAAAACGGCGCCGTTGCACACGCGAGCTTTGCCAGGGTCGCAGAAGACATCAGAACTTTATTCACAAAAGGCTGCGACTCCAAAGAGAGAGCTTGTTGTTTAACCTTCACGATCATCATGGGCATATCGATCTCAGCAGGACAGATTTCTTGACACAGACCGCAGGAAATGCACAAGTCGCTGAATTGCGCCGCTTTGTCCAATCCGTGTACATTCGCCGTCCAGGGAATGCCGATCGGACCGGGGTAAATGTGTCCGAAAACATGACCGCCGAGCACGCCGTAGGTGGGGCAAATATTCATGCAGGCGCCGCAGCGGATACAGTGGAGAGCTTCCCGGTACCAGGGGTCCGAGCGCATTTCTCGACGACCGTTATCCAAAATAATGATGTGCAGCTCACGCGGGTCGTCGTTTCCTAAGGGCGACCGGCCGGCCATAAAAGAAACATACGTCGTCAATATTTGTCCGGTGGCGCTGACCGGATGAGCCATGATCAATTTCAGCGCATCCTCAAGGGTCTCGACGATCTTTTCCAAGCCCATGACCACGACCTGTACCGGCGGGATGGCGCTCACGAGCCGGCCGTTACCTTCGTTGGTTTCGATGATCACCGAGCCGGTTTCGGCGATGGCAATATTAGCGCCGGTAATCCCCATGTCGGCATTGAGGAAGACCGGACGCAGAGAGCGGCGCATGAGCGCCATGATATCTGCAAGGTCGCTGCTCACCTTCTCCCCGGTTTCCCGGCTGAACAGCTCCGCAACTTGCGCGGCGGTTTTATGTACCGCCGGCATCACCAAATGATACGGCAGCTCGCCGGCCATTTGAATGATACGCTCTCCCAAATCCGTTTCTACGACTTCCAAGCCCGCGTCTTGGAGAGGACGGTTAAGCTCGATCTCTTCGGTGGTCAGCGATTTCGATTTGGTGATCAGGCGGGCGTTCTTGGCTTTGGCTAACTTTAAAATGGCGTCACAGGCCTCCTTGTCGGTCTCGGCGAAAGTGACTCGAGCGCCACGGGATTTGGCATTCCTGATAAAAGTCTCCAGCAGCGTATCCAGGTTGTCGATGCAGCGCTCCTTGATCGCTCGCACCTCTGCCTGCAAGGACTCGGAGCCGGGCAGGTGACGCAGAGCTTTCGCGCGGGCATCCCGGGCCCGTTTCACCGCGCTCAGCAGGGCGCTCCTCTGGCAGTCCTGGTTGAGGGATGCCGTGATTTTGGTTTTAAGATTTTCTCGAATTGAAGTCAAGAATCATTACCAGATACAACAGGCGTAATTTTCTTTCATCCAACGATCCTTTGTGATAACGGCACATTTTAGTGCTTGTGCTGTACCCAGAATAATACGATCGAATGGATCTCGATGTTTTGACGGCTCTATACTCTTGAGGAGAGATGGTTTGTCATAGGGATGGAGTCTGAAATTTGTAGTCGATTCAATGTAATTCAGTACATCTGCAATTCTTGCTTCAACGCGGCCAATTTCGATAAGATATTGAATTTCTATAATGACCACAGTTGGAATAACAAAGTCATTTGCATCCTCTTCCAGAAGTTCTATTACAGTCGTTGGTAACCTTAGCGGATCGAGGAGCCAATACAGGAAGGTGTGTGTATCGAGTACATAGTCGCTCATCTTAGGAGGGTAGAGATAAATATTCGAGAAGTTCGACGTCTGCGCATTCTAAATCACCATTGATCTTGCCTGGGATTTTGGGAGAGTGAGGTGAAGAAGTATGCTTACCTGAATTTAAGAGTTGTTTATATGTTTTCTCAGAAATCAGCACTACGCTCCCCTCTTTTGTCTGAATTTGAATGGCTTTTCCAGCAAGTGCAGATCGTAACTTTTGGGCTATTTGGGTGCGGAAGTTTGCTGTGGTTATGGTTTCCATAGAATTAGCGCTTGTTTTATGGTTCATCCGGTAAATGCGTACTTTTGTACTTTTTAAAATAGGCGGACATGATATATATTCCAAGTAT
>JBHHWX010000757.1:0-2562 GCA_046756745.1 bacterium
TTTAGCGTTGCGGCTTTCATTGAAACAGTGCAAAACTAAAGTTTTGCACTCCGAACTTTTGATTTAAAACTAATGAGACAATAAAGTTTATGTCAACCCCTCATATCTTAATCGTTGACGACGAAAAAAACATCCGCCGTTCGGTAGAGATGATTTGCACCGGCGAAGGGTACGCTGTCAAAACGGCAGCCGACGGCGAAGAGGCTTGGAAAGCCCTCGACGCCGGAGGGATCGATTTAATCCTGCTCGATATCGTGATGCCGGGCGCCGACGGACTGCAGTTGCTGAAAGAGATTAGCGACAATTATTCCGAAGTTGCCGTCATCATGATATCCGGTCACGCAACCGTGCAAAACGCGGTGACCGCCACAAAAAGCGGGGCATTCGATTTTATCGAAAAGCCGATTTCCAAAGAAAAGCTGCTGATCGCCATTAAGAATGCCATCAGCAGCAGAAAGCTGCAACGGGAAAATCTCGAACTGCGCCAACAAGTCGCCGGCAAGTACGAGATGATCGGTGAAAGCCGCACCATGAAAGACATTCTCGAACAGATCGCGAAAGTCGCGCCAACCAACGGCCGGGTGCTGATTTCCGGCGAAAGCGGCACGGGCAAAGAATTGATCGCGCGCGCCATTCACGAAAACAGTCTGCGCAACAAAGGTCCGTTCATCAAAGTCAACTGCGCTGCCATCCCGGAAGAGCTGATCGAAAGCGAGCTGTTCGGCAGCGAAAAAGGCGCGTATACCGGCGCTCACCAGACACGTGATGGCAAGTTCAGCCTGGCTGACGGCGGCACCATCTTTCTGGATGAAGTTGGCGATATGAGTCTGAAAGTGCAGGCGAAAGTGCTGCGGGTGTTGCAGGAAGGGGAGTTCGAGAAAGTTGGCGGCCACAAAACCCAAAAAGTGGATGTGCGAGTGCTCGCCGCAACAAATAAAAATTTGGAGGAAGAAGTCAAGTCCGGACGCTTTCGTGAAGATCTCTACTTCCGTTTGAACGTCGTGCCCATTGTGTCGCCTCCCCTGAGAAGACGCAAGGATGACATCCCTATCTTGGTGAATTATTTCATCGAAAGCTACATGCGTGAAAACGGCTATCGCAAGAAACAGCTCTCCCCCGATGCCATCGAAGCGCTGCGCGCCTACGATTGGCCGGGCAACATTCGAGAGTTGAAAAACGTCATCGAACGGCTGATGATTATGTGCAGCGCGGATACGGTTCAGACAGTAGATTTGCCCGCAAACATTCAAAGTCCGACAGTGCACACACCGCTCAAAATCGAATCCGGCATGACTCTTAAAGAAATCAAGGAAAGCGTAGAAAGAGATTACATCTTTTCGGCGTTGGAGAAAAATGATTGGAACGTGAGCCAAACGGCCAAAGATTTGGACATCGACCGGACGAATCTGCATAAGAAGATCAAGTATTATGGGCTTTCGGAAAAAAGGTAGGAGCGGGAATATTGTAACGAGAAGGCGACCTTTTTGAAAAAGGTCGTCTTCTGATAATTGTTTGACATTTCGAATCGCTTCGTACGTTAAATATTCGACATCGACTGGCAGCCGTCCACATTGAGGCATGCGCCGCTCACCCAACTGGCGCGCTCGGAAGCGAGGAACACCACCACATCGGCGATCTCTTCCGGCTTGCCAAAGCGCCCGAACGGCAGATCGCTCTTCACGAAAGCGGCGATTTTCTCAGGGTCGGCTTGCTGCTTGCGCCACCAGCTTCCGCCCGGGAACAGGGTCGAACCCGGGGCGACGGAGTTCACTCGAATGTTGTCCGGTGCACATTCCCGCGCTAGAGACTTGGACAGGCTGATCATAGCGGCTTTGCCGGCGTTGTAAGTGATGTGGCCGCCGCTTTCCCTCCCGAAAATCGAGGAGATCATGATGATAGTGCCGCCGCCCTGCTCTTTCATAGCCGGAATCACGAACCGGCTCATTCTCGCGGCTGAAACAGCGTTGAGATCCAGCAGGTCGTGCCATTCGTCGTCAGTGAGTTCGAGCGTGGGGGTTTTACGGCTGCCGCCCACGTTGTTAACGAGCACATCGATACGGCCGTAGTGAACCAGGGTGGCTGACACAAAAGCTTCGGCTTGGTCGCCTTGAGTGACGTCAGCGGTTTTCGTCAACACCTCCGCGCCCAGCTCCTTCATTTCCCCGGCCACCGTCTGCAAGGTTTCCTGGGTTCGTCCGCAAAGACTCAAACGTGCGCCTTCTTTTGCAAAAGCGGCTGCGGTTGCTTTGCCGATGCCGCGGCTGCCGCCGGTGATCAAAACAACTTTGTTTTTGAGGTTGAAATTCATTTAATTTTCTCTCCTGAATAATTCACAAACCTGAATTCTATGAACGGACAAAATGTTGTAAACAAGTCGATTAGGAGTGTCATTTCGAATCCGGCGTTTTTTTTGCCGGATTCGAAATCTTTTATGTGTATGAAATCTTGCAGTAGAGATTTCTCGCCTAAAAAGCAGGCTTCTAAGAACATGAAACATGCTCTTACTGAAAGAACCAGTCCTGTCATTTCGAGTCCGGAGGTTTTTGCCGGACGAGAAATCTT
>JBHHWX010000758.1:0-2553 GCA_046756745.1 bacterium
AAATTGACAAATAGATTTTGATTTTGTAAATTATTTTTATGGATAAAGATAAACTTTTGGAAATGGCAACAGATCCCAGGTTTATTTCGGGAATTTATAATTACTGTGACCGCTGGTGCGAACGCTGTCCATTCACTTCGCGCTGTCTGACTTATGCAACAGAAGAAGCTGCATTCGGAGACGACCCCGCAGCCAATGATATCAACAACAAAGCTTATTGGGACAAGCTACACAGGATATTTCAAACAACCCTTGAAATGGTCAAAGACTATGCTGAGGAACAAGGCATCGATCTTGATTCCATAGACGTGGAAGAGGGAATGGAAGAGATGAAAAAAGATCGGGCAAGAACACGGAAACACCCGCTATCACGCGCCGCATACAAATACGGCCGAATGGTCGATAAATGGCTGGATTCAAATGAAGCCCTATTTGACGAAAAAGAGAAAGAACTGGAAGCAAAATCAGAAATGGGAATCGACAGCATAACTACATTGAATGCTGAAGCTCAGGACATTCTCAATGCATTGGAAATCATTCGCTGGTATCAACATCAAATCTATGTTAAAATCAACCGTGCGCTTTCAAAAGACCCCTTTGATGATTGGGAGGAATTGCAGGATTTCCCAAAGGACTCAGACGGATCCGCCAAAGTTGCGTTAATCGGAATGGATCGTTCAATTGGCGCCTGGGGAAGGATGAGAGAACATTTCCTGGAAAAAACAGATGACCTTCTCACCATTCTCCTCCATTTAGACAGGCTGAGACGATATACTGAAAAAGAATTTCCGGATGCTCGTCGTTTCATGAGACCTGGTTTTGATGACATTCTTACTGAGCGAAAACCGTAGTAATAAATTATTGAGTTTTGAATTTTATCCGTCAAACGCCAGTCAGACGCCGGACTGATTTGTTATTTGGCTTTTGCGATTTGTTATTTCAAGTCTTGCCCCGGATCCTCCATCACTATAAAATTAAGGAATCGGGACTTGCGGGGGTGAGGGGAAAACACGCTGAAAGCGTGAACACCCTAAAACAAAATAATTTCAGGAGACAGACAATGGGAATCTTCAGCAGGAAGCAGCATACACCGGCAACCATCCGCCGAATTTGGCACAGTCCACCTCCCGGAGCACCCTGGTACTACTGGACGTATGTGTTGTTCGAAGCGCGCGGCGAACCCATCGAGGTCAAGCTAACAAAACGACAAGCGAAAAACTTTGTGAAAATGTACAGTGAAGGTGAAACGGGACATCTCGTTTACGCTGGCAAGAGCCTTGTATCCTGGGAAAAAGTGTCGCCAGAGAGGCCACTGAGACCACTGAGCGACGTTACCGTGTTTCTGTCCTACGCTCACGAATGGTCCGATGATGCCGCATATATATCGCAGGTCTTCCGAGCTCACGGACTTAACATATGGATCGATACTGGAGAGCTCCGAACGGGTGACAAGCTTGGTAACAGCGTACTGGGGGCAATCCAAAGCGCGGACTACTTTGTCGCTTTGCTTTCCCCGGAATATTTCGCCTCGCCCTGGTGTCTTCGAGAGCTGGAGGCGGCAGCGGACGAAGGGATAGAGTTGTTGCCTATCAAAGTTTCGGAGGGAGACCTGGCGCTGCCACCTCACGTCCGAAATCTCTATGAGGGCAGACTCGGAGAGCCCGTATTCCTAGACATTCGCAGACGTGACCCGTCTGCTAAGCTTGCTGAGCTCGCCGAACAGATGCTTGATTCGCAGGTGAAGAACGGATTCTGAAGCAATCAAGAAAGTCATCCTAATGCGGTCTCCCGCCTGCTGTTTGCCATCCTTATTACTACAATTATCTCGTGCTCTAACGAACCTCTAATAACTTACTGTAATCCGTAATGGGTCAGTTACAGGTGAGTAGTGGTGTACAAGCTTCAGCTTGTTTTGGGGAGGTCGGTAAAAACACGCTAAAGAGTGAACACCCAACGAATTACCACCTTGCATGACACCCGCACCACCCGTAACTGACCGATTATGCCAATCCCGATTTTTAGCTTGCTTTTAATATCATTTCTTCTTAATTAAAGATCCCACCGAAAATCCTCCAGGGTTTAAAGTGGGAGACCTACCCTGAGCCGTTTTCTCGGCTCAGGGTTTTATGTTTTCTCTAAACCTATCGTTTTACCTATCTGGGAGACCAAGAACAAATAATGGCCATGACATTTTTAGAGAAAACAGTTGCCGGGTTACCGGTCTTTGAGTTAAAAAGCAAAATAATGGGAGGCGGCCAGCCATTGGCGCTTTGTGACCGATTGAAGGAGCTCATCCATACCGGCGAGAAAAATATCCTGTTAGACTTTAGTTAAGTGAGGTGGATTAACAGTTTGGGGATTGGCTTGATGTTGTCATGTGTGAAGCAATTACGTGAAAACGGCGGCGATTTACATTTTACGGGCGTGCGGGGCCGAGTCGCCTATTATTTCGAAATCACCAAGCTTGATACGGAGTTAAACATTTACGAAAACACGGACGACGCCCTAAGACAATTGACGGCAACCTGCAGTGTGTAATTGAGTAAGTTTTTT
>JBHHWX010000759.1:0-2552 GCA_046756745.1 bacterium
CGGGTTCGATATCATCAACGGTACACCCCTTTTCCTGCACCGCCCAAGTTAAGGCTGTGTTCGAATTCAATATTCACCTGGCGCTTCATCGCAAAGCAGAAACTCATACCTGGCATGAGGGTACGACCACACTTCTTGCCCATTTTCGACTTCTTCAATTTGGGTTGGGCTGCCATTGATGAGATACATCTTTCCGCGCTCTGTTTCCCAGCCGTGCTTTGCACCACATTTGTAATGTTCGCCGGCATAGAGCAGTCTTTTACAAAATTCGACAAACGCTTGATTATCTTCGGTATTGGGCGTAGAATCCCTTGATTTCCAGAAATGTTCGATGACCGCCATGCTATGCTTTGATGCCCGCAAGGCGCCAATCTCATCCGGGGTTGCAATCAGGGCCATTTGACGAATTAAGGTTTCCATCTCATGGTCAGTATATAGCCGAATTGGTTTAATAACGGTGAACATCGCCTCCTTTTTCGCCACCTGCCCGTCCTGGGATGTGGCTGTGATGAGTAGTTGGTACCGGCCGGTAGAAAGATCATGAACCGGAATTCCCAGATCAGCGGCGAGTGAACTTTCTCCAAAAGGATAGCGCACTTTCACTGATTTAACCGCGACAGGGTCCTTTAAAATCGTACAACGCACATCAAGCCAATTGTTCTGGGTATCGGCCAGTGGTTCGAGGTTATATATTTCAAAATATAGAAAAACAGTGCTCACCTCGCCGCCATAAACCCGTACTGCGTTGGGTATGACTTTCCTAAAATTTTTCACCAGCAGTGAATTGGTGTCTTGTGAGACTGTGATGGAGGAAGCAAACTGGAGGTCGCTAAACGCCAGACCCTCTTTGCTATAGTTGGGCAGCCTAACTTGCTTGCTGAAAGTGCTGTAAGCTTTGGTTTTAGGATTGGTAAGCGTCACTTGTGCAGTATAGTCTCCCGGTTCGATCACAAACACATATCTAACCACAACAGGCTCAACCCGCGATATGTCAGCAGATTGCGCACGATTATGGTGAGTTTGTGACGCCACGGGTAATCCTGCTGTGTCAGACAGTGTGATTGTCACGACCCATTCTCTATTCGGTACTTGGCAAAAAATTTCCAGATATGTTTGGCTTTCATCGAATTTAAACGTAAGAAATTCAAATTCATATTGGCCGTGGACTCCTTTGCTCAACAGAAGCACAAGCAATCCCGCGTAGAATAAGCAGTTTCTAGTAATCATAGGTTTTTAACTCCAATAATTGACATGGGACATCCAAAGCAAAAAAGTAGCGTCATTTTACGAAAACTGCTTGCATGGCCCACTATGCTATTACCGCGAAACTTTTGCAAAAAAAGTGCAAAAAAAATAGAACGCGGATGACACGGATTTAACAGATCGGAACGGATTGGACTTAACGGAATGTGTCGAAGTCAGTGGAATGTGTATTATGTGGCTCATGATTTTTTTGTTTTCATCCAAAATCAAATCCGTGACAATCCGTTCTATCTGTTAAATCCGTGTTCCATCATTTGCGATTGTTAAATCCTGTGCTGCGAATGGTGCTGGAAATGAACGGATTCGGATGATTTTTAAAGAGCGCATAGCCTTGAAGTAAGCTACTTTCAACTCTGGTTCCGGTTGCTCTCATCCGGTCTTAATCATCATCATCAAAGATGCGCCCGGTGAGAATGAACACACTCATACCCGGCGCAGGTCCCATTTCCTGGAAAGTCCCCTTCATCTTCTTGCCTACGAAGTCTCCGCTCGTGCCCTTCGCTTTGAAATCGTCCGAAAAGAGAAAACCTATGTTTCGTCCCTTGAACCGGCCTGCAAAAGTCCCGCAACCGAGGTCAGCATGGCACGCGGTGATTGTGAAGGGACCGTTTGCAGGGCCGTTGCCAGCAGGGTCGATTTTGGCTTGGCTATTACCACTGTCACAGCGTCAGCATTGCTGTTTTCCAGGTCACCGGTGATAGGACCCTGTTGGATTTGGCCTCGAATGTGTAAACTGCCGTTTGGGAGCACGCGAATATCCCCTGGGTCGACAACCGTCAGGGGTACTGTAGCCGAGAAGGGTGTCTGCGTGGTCTTCTTGGCCAAGACCGTTATATCGGAATCTTGTGTGAGCTGTGGAGACATGAGGTGGTCTTCCTGACCGCAACTGAAAATGATTAGAGCTACCCCTGCAAGCGAGAGAATAAGAGTTCTTGACTTCATGATAATTCTCCTTTTGTTAAAAGATGAAAAAACTTTCAGGGGGGGAAAAAAGAATTTTGCCGGTAATCGTCTTTGCTTTTGAGTAGATTTCACTTTAAAATTAGGTATTTATCGGTTACCCTCCCGAAGAGAAAGTCTGACACAGACCTTAAAAAAGACTTAATGCATCAAGGGTCATCACCTCCTTGTTAAATATGAAATGGTAGCCTTCATAAGTTGGAAAGATTCTCTCGAAAAATTTGAGGCCTAACAAGTGAGTATCCAGTTTCCGTAGAACATTCAATGTGTGAGGTATTCAGAAACTGTTTAGCATGTGTTTATCCCTCGCTACTGAGGCATTGATAACG
>JBHHWX010000760.1:0-2546 GCA_046756745.1 bacterium
GCTTCGCTGAGAAACGCTCGCAAAGACATCAAAAATCAAGTTTTCGTTCAAACACTCATTATCAAAATTGGAGGGGTTATGTTCACTAATCATTTGAGCCGACGTTTACTTAACCGCTTTCTCAGTAGATTTTTCACCGCGGCTTTTGTGCTCGCGTTTCTTGCCATTGCGACTGCCGACTTGTGCGCACAAACGGGCGCCGAAACCGTGGTTTTCACCCACGCCAACATCATCGACGGTTTCTCATCCGAGCTGATTCGCGACGCTTCCCTGGTCGTCTCCGCGGGCAAGATCACGGAAATTTCAACTGACGCCAAAATTCCCGAAGGGGCAAAGGTTATCGATCTCAAAGGCCAGTATCTTCTTCCCGGTTTGATCGACGCCCACGTACACATCCGCACGTTTGACGCCGCCAAGCGTGCGCTGCACTCCGGCGTGACCACGGCGCGCAGCATGGGAGTCTCCCATTTTGCCGACGTCGGAATGCGTCAGTTGGCGGCAGAAGGAAAAATCGAAGCGCCGGAAATTTTAGCCGCGGGCTACCATGTGCGCCCGAAACTCGCCGAGACATTTTTTATCGACGAGCCTGAGTTTGCTCATTTTTTGGAGTCGGAAGTCCACGGACCGGAAGCGCTTCGAAAAATCGGCGAGACCATGATAGCGCACCGGGTCGATTGGCTCAAAACCAACGCCACGGCTCGAGCCGGACTACCGGATACAGATCCCCGGCAGCCGTACTACAATGAGACAGAGTTAAAAGCTCTGGTAGAAGTTGGCGCAAAGAAAAAGATTCCGGTGGCGGCCCACGCCCACGGCGATGAAGGCGGCCGGGCGGCTGTTTTGGCCGGGGTGCGCAGCATCGAACATGGCACCTATCTCAGCCAGGAGACGCTTGCAATCATGGCAAAAAGAGGGACTTTTCTCGTCCCAACGATCGCCGTTGTCAGCGATGTGGCGCAACCGGGTGGAGATTATGACAACCCATTCTTGCAGATCCGGGGGCGCCACATGCTGCCGCGAATCCGGCAAACGGCGGCGTGGGCTCACAAGCTCAAGGTCAAGCTGGTTGCGGCGACAGATACCGGCTACGGACCGAATAGTACGCTGCGCTTGTCGCAGGAATTAGAAGAGCTGGTGGGAATCGGACTTTCGGCGCTGCAAGCGATTCAAGCTGCCACCACGGTGGCCGCCGAACTTTTAGGAGTTGACGATCATACCGGCCGGATCGCCGCGGGCTTCGACGCGGATCTGATCGTGGTCGAGCAAAATCCGCTGGAAAATATCGGTGCGTTGCACGATATGCTCATCGTGATGAATAACGGTGAAATCGTTTTGAATCGGACGGAGTGGTGAGCTTGTTTTCTGATACGAAAACCGGACCAGCCATACAGATGCGTTGCCCACGAAAAAACATAGAAATTGTTTACGGATTATCAACTCGTGATTTCCAAGAGTCGGGGTGTCGATGAAGATGCATGATAGAAACAATCAGGATTTTGTCAGAACGATTTTGGTAAATTATACCGTAAGGAAATCGGTTGGTTCTGCATTGTCGTGTACGTTTGGAGAGGGGCGTCCATGCTTCTGGGTATTGAACGATCCTTTCCAAGGTCCGTTTGACTTCAGCGGCAAATTTAAAACCGAGACCTTCGCTTTGCTGATTGTAATATTCGACTGCTTCAACAAATTCAGCCTCTGCTGCCGACAGGAAATCCACTTTCACAGTAATTATTTCCCACTAATTTTGTCAAAAACTTCCTTGGCGGGAGTTGCGGTAAGTTCACCCCGTTCATATGCGTCAATACGGTCTTCAACCTCTTCTGCCCATAACGCATCGATCGATTTCCTCGATGGGAACTCAAAGCTTGATAACAATTGCTCGATGAGCTCGGCGCGTTCTATCGGTGGTAATTCAAGGGCATCAGCCAAAATTTTTTCGGTATTCTCGGACATAAGGCGCTCACATTTATTTACGGATTTATATGAAAAGATTATACAACCGTTTGTCTGAAAAGTCAAGGCTTTTTCTATAGGTCATTTCAGCACGCAGTAATCAAATGAATTCTTAGCGTGGCAGTCAGCAATGAACGTGATATGTTTCCAATCCAGCTCCGCACTCTCGACGTATAGGCAGAATGATAAACAAAGGATCATTGAATGCCGAGACTGACTGAACAGGAGCAGCAGGAGATCATCCGCTATCTCGAAGCGGATAAACCGCTGCCAGACAAATACCGTTTCCTGCTCTTCGAGGACAAGCGCGAAGTGGAGCTGGTCTGGAATGGCAAGACCAGCGAAGTCTGCAATATCGTTCTCCCGTTTCAGGTGATCGAGCAGGTGGATGAGCCGCGGGCCGAAAAGCCGGAGGACACCGCGGCCCAATTCTCCCTGTTTGACGAGCGCGGCCGCCAGCTCAAGGGGTGGACGAACAAACTGATCTGGGGCGACAACAAGCTGATTCTGTCTTCGCTGAAGAACGGGCCGCTACGCGAAGAGATCGAGGCGCAGGGCGGGCTGAAACTGATCTACATCGATCCGCCGTTCGA
>JBHHWX010000761.1:0-2535 GCA_046756745.1 bacterium
TGTTCATCCTGTTATCCTGTCAAAGAATTCCTAAAAAACGAAAATGATAATACGTTACCGTATTTGTGAAAGGATGTACTAAGTTAAGGAATGAATTAAATGAAAACCAGTGAACATTTAGAGAAGTACATTCCCCTTTATCTTTACGATGAGTTAAATAAAGATGAAAGAGATGAGTTTGAGTTACATGTGCAATATTGCGGGTATTGCAGAGAGCAGCTCGACGAAATGCGCGCTTTGCATAAGACTTTGGATAAGAAACTTGTTCCGAAGCCCTCGGAAGCTCTTTTGATGGAATCGCGACATAGTTTACGTGAACGGCTGCGAGAGGAACGGAAAGCGGCCTTTAAAGAAACATGGTTACAAAAATTAACCGAAAGAATGGTCGATAGAAGCCACCCGATACAATGGGTTGGTGCAGCCGTACTTTTAGTTATTGGTATACTCATTGGCCGGTTGGCTTTTATGCCCGAGAATGCCGGGACACCTTTACAGGGCGAATTTGCAGATACCTTCAGGCAAGAAGAGAGTTTGCCTTTTATGGAGAGTGTCGACTTAATTCAGTATGATCCCAATACCGGTAAAATCACTGTTCAGTACAAAAGCATTAAAGAGGTTTCTCTGCAGGGAAACATCGAAGACCCTTCGATTCGAAAACTTCTCGTGTATGCCATTCGAACCGAAGAACATCCCGGTCGTCGCCTTACCGCGGTTAAGGCGACAGGGGCGACCTCTTTTTCTGATGAGGATCTTGAAGACGCGCTTATCTATGCTGTGCAAAACGATGAAGTCGATGGCGTTCGACTTCGCGCGGCCAAAGTGTTAAGCAATCTGCCCATCAATCAAAAAATAAAAGCAGCGTTCATCCGCGTGCTTTTGAAAGACACCAATTCGGCTATTCGCATCGAAGCTCTGACCGCTTTGAGCAAAGTTACAGAGGAAGCAGACGTTCTGCCCGTCTTTCAGGATGCATCCCGTGATGATGCAAATGAATTTGTTCGGCTTAAAGCTTCAAGGGCTTTAGAGAGAATTCAAAATCCTGAAATTCAAAATCGTTTGGAAGATCAATCAAAGGAGAATAAGTAATGAAAAGACAATTTGCTCGGTTGATTGTGGTAAAAGCACTATTTGCTGTTGTGGTTTTTTGTCTATGTAATACTGCTTTTGCCCAGGAGCTTACGAAACGAGGAAGATATTATGTTGCCGAGATAACGAAATCATTCAAGGTAAAAAAAGGCGGCGCATTAATTATTTATGATGTTCGTGGAGATGTCCGGGTAAGGACCTGGGATAAGGAAGAGGTCTTTATCAAAGAGCAGAAGAGCATGGACGTCTTCACCGAAAAAGAGGCCAAAACGGTTCTCGAAAAGTCGAAATCAAGTTATCAACAGAACGGCAATACAATTGAAATCGGCGGAGAATACTATACTCGAGACTGGATCAAGAGTGAGTTTGAAATTACAGTGCCCAGAGTGTTTATGGTTGACATTCGTACGCGCAGTGGCGACATAGCCGTCAGGCAGTTAATTGGCGAGGTTAATTTAAAAACTTCTGGAGGTGAAATTGTTCTGGAGGACATCGATGGCGAAATAGACGCCTATACTTCCGGTGGCAATATTGAAGTCCTTAACTCGACCAAAAGGGCTAGAATAAAAACCTCCGGCGGCGACCTGGAACTGGAAAACATCGGGGGACCGCTGGTTGCGAAAACTTCCGGTGGAGATATTGTGCTCACAGGCTCCAAAGGTCGATTGGAGCTGCATACCTCTGGAGGCGACATCGAAATTAAAGATGCCGGCGGCGAGGTGAAGGCGCATACTTCCGGAGGCGATATTGAAGTTAATAATACGCAAGGTGATGTTGAGGTCCATACGTCTGGCGGCGATATTGACCTGCGTAATATTGGCGGCAGATTAGAGGCTTCAACGTCTGGTGGTGATATTAAGGGTGACATGATCAATGGTGGCGTTCACGCTTCGACTTCCGGCGGTTCTATTGAATTGCAAGATGTGAAAGGCGGCGTAGAAGGCAAAACGGCTGGCGGCGACATTTCGGTGGAGATCACTTTAGAGGATTTCAAAAAGAATCACAGTGTCGACCTGCGTACAGCGGGTGGAGAGATAGTTCTTTATATTCCCGAAAGGTTGCCTGCTACGATTCGGGCTGAGATTAAAATCAGCGACCGGTGGGACGATTATAATATATATTCAGATTTTCCACTGACCAGCACGGAGGATACCAGCGAAGAGAGGAAAGGTAGACGTCATTCTCGCAGGAGAAGATATGTTCGCAGCGAAGGTGATATCAACGGCGGCGGGAATTTCATCGAACTTTACACCACAAATGGGGATATTCATATTAAGAAGCTGAGAAAGTAATAGTTCCTTAAGAGTAAATTCTTTGCTTTTTGGGCAAAGATTTCTTGAAAGCAGAAACAGACAGATTTGAACGTAAAATTCGAAATCCGAATATCGAAATCCAAAATCCGAATATCAAATGACGAAAATTCAAAACAACACGGTCTATTTTTTATTC
>JBHHWX010000762.1:0-2528 GCA_046756745.1 bacterium
TTTTGATGTCTTTGCGAGCGTTTCTCAGCTAAGCAATCTCCTTATTAAGCACGGTATGAGATTGCTTCGGCAAAAAACGCCTCGCAATGACAGCTCTGAACGAGATTTCGGTCAATCTCTAAACGGCTGCCGGATCAAGAACGCCGCGTCAACTCAAAAAACGTGCTCGCCATTTCCACACCATTCACGATTATTGTTATCTGATGCTTTCCGCTGAAGTGTTTACGAGTCGACATATCCGTAAAAGAATTTTTTTTTGTAAATGAATATGTCCCGGGCTCGTAAGTGCGCTCGGACATTTTAAATATTTTTCTGGATAGCTTTCCGTTAGCTTTCACAAAATCAATTCCATACTCCAAACGTACTTTACTAGGTTCTTTTCCTGAAATGATCAATTGAAATGAATAGTGTAAATTTTTTCCTACGGTCACAATTTTTTCTTCACGTGTCAAGCCTTCCACTCGTATATGTGAGGGATCGCCATATCCAAAAAGCAAAAGCGCACGTTTATTTCCAGCTTTCAACATCCCACGACAGGCATGTTTGACAATGCAATCTGTTTATGGAAGCGTGAGTAAAAAAAATATCTTTTCATCGATCGGGCATCAGACCATCGCCTTGCGGAGTGTCTTTTTGAGAGTTTTTATCCGGCGTCGAATGTCCTTCAATTTCGGGGAGTCTTTCGCTTCAATGGCCTTTGCTCGTTCTTTCTTCAAGACTCTGATTTTTGACTTGATACTCGCTTTATCAACCCCTTTGATATCATGGTGTACGTGCATCACAATGCCCAGGGCTGTGCATATCGCGGTCAGAAGATGCTCTTTATGCATCTGCGTATACCCGTGCACGGCCTCATGCTCAATACCCGCAGCAATTTCTTTGAGCTGCGCCGCGGTTTTTCCTTTCAGCTCTATAAATGTGTAAGCCATTTCTTTATTCTCCTAACCCGGACAAGCCGGAAATCCCAAATATCAAATAACAAATCCCAAATAAGCCGCGTCAAAAAATGACGGGACTTCACGATTCAGGTACTTATCTCATTTCCTGTTTGCGGCCTCTTTACTTACTCAACTCCGGACACATCTTTCAGGAGCGTCTCAACGTTGGTTTTCATCTGGGTTTGGCGATACGGAAGCACGCTTTCCGGAAGTTTCTCGTTCATCGTCGTGAGTATTTCTCGTGCTTCCGTTTTATTCCCGACGTCGTGATAAGCCTTGGCCAGTTTGAAAAAGCTGCTCCGGTAGTTTTGCAATAACTCCTGTATTTCGTCCACCAGCGGCACGTGCTCGCTATGAACCCCTTCATAACGATAAACATGCAGGAGATTGTTGCGTAGTCGCTGCAGGGATAAGCTCTGTTTGTGTGATTTCAGCCGAAGCGTCAATCCTTCAAGCGCGAGGTAGTCATCGAGTCCGATTTTGTTCACAGATGCGACCGTCGTTGAGAAAGTTATCGGACGCTGCCAGTCATTAGCTTTGAGGATCTCGACGAGCACAATATCTTGCACCCGAATGATGCGGTTCTCCACTGTCGGTTTTAAAGCCCAGGCGATTAAGTTTGTTTGAATTTTCATTTTCTCGTCAGTGATTAATTGTTATCTTTTTAAACCAGACCACATCTCAAAGTGCAGCCTGGTTGTGTTTGGTTTTTTAAAATTGGTCACTCATTCAAACATCATTTATGCATCTGTTACTTATGCCGTAGAATCTCAGACATAGCGGCCCATGTTATCGACGATGTAAATCTTTTCGTCATTTAACAGCTTGAGAAATATCTGAACCCGGCATTTGTTGCGGAACGCTGCTATTCCAAACATCAACCAGCAGCTTCCAGGCGCCATCGGCCTGTTTTTTCCAGATGCGGACATTTTTGCTCGGTCCTGAATCCACGGGATCTTGTCCTTCTAATTGATATTTGAAGGTGGATGTATTGACCTCATAAGCAATGCTGCCAGTGACGTTCATCGCAACTTGCTCCTCCACCAGCTCAATACCGACGTAAGCACGCCTGTTCCAGAATTCACTGACAGCTTGCTTGCCCACGACCACATCTTCATTGGCGGGTAAAATAATCGCATCCTCCGCGTACCGTAAAAGAATCTCGTCAGTCCTTGCGCTGTTTACCGCGGCCCTGAACTCAGTGATGACATCACCGAGCGCTACCAGGTCAGTCTTCTCCTCCTGAGAGCCAGTGCAGCCCCAGAGAAAAAAAGAAAAACCCAGCACGAACAATAAACTAATCATTTTAGATTTCATGACAACCTCCAGTTTGTAATGAAAAAAAATGTTATTTAAAGCATCCTAAAGAGGGGTGTTCAGGCTTCAGCCTGCCTCAACCTAAAGGTTGAACACCCTATTTTGCAAAACTCTTAAGTGTACTAAAAACTTAATTCTCATATTCCTGCCAACATTCAGCTCCGGCAAAACGTTCGAGATATTTAATAGCAAACACTGGATCCCTTTTCTCCTTCCTCTGGTTGATATAATCTTTTAAGCACGAAAAAGCATGGTTTGACAGTATTGCTATTG
>JBHHWX010000763.1:0-2525 GCA_046756745.1 bacterium
ATCTATCTTTTCGTAAACAAACAGAAGTAAATTGTAGCCTAACCCGTATATTTTTTGTTTGGCATTTCTAAAAGGACAGGAAGATTGTGGTTGTTTAATCGAGGTTACCTTCATATCAGTGTTGATGGTATTCGAGGGAAAGTCAATTCCAGTAGCCGATGAACCTTTTTCATAGTTGTATTTTGTTTCGAGATGGTCTTGAAACTTATGTTCAATATATGTTCCAACAGCCTTTCCATCTGTAATACCGAATAACTGTGGATTTTCGAACCTTGACTCCTTTTCGCAGAATTCTCTTGCTTCTTCAATCAGTTGTTTAATCGAAAGTTGTGGTTTCATTCTTACTCCTGAGTGCTTATCAAATATTTTATTTTTTTTGCTGTTTATGAATTTAACACATTCTATGTTTGTATGATAGCAAAATCTACTGCTGCATTGTAGGTCTAACAAATGGGGGAGAGGCCTCAACTTATGATACCTCGAAAGTTTTATTACTTCGTTTTAAAAGATACAAAATTCTGTCTCGGTTTGCAATATAGAAGTGGATGCTTAAAAACGCAGGCTTGCGCCTCTCATTCAAACGCCCATCAATGTTATCACTAGATTCATGTAAATGTCCACCGCTTCGCTTAATTGTTTCTTTGAGATATATTCGTCGCGAGTATGCGCCACCGTTATCGATCCCGGCCCAATCAACAGCGGCTTACCGAAATTTCGTAAATGCGGAATATCCGTACCATAAGGGACCACGATATGTTCGAAATCCGGCAAAGCCAAAAGCTTTTGCGGCTCGGATTTTAACAAAATCTCGAGCTGAATGTCTTCGCCAGCAAGTGAGCTTATTTTTGTGACGACGTTTTCGCATGCTACGGTATTGCGGACCGATAAGGTTGCGGTCGCCCGGTCCGCAATAACATTGTGCGCCAGACCGCCGTTTATGGCGCCGATATTCAGGGTGGCGTTGCCGAGAAGCGGGTCTTCGCCAAAGTTCGTTTCTCGAATCCGGTTCAAAACATCAAGTAATTTCTCGATGGCCGAATCCCCTAATTCCGGTAAAGCAGAATGAGCCGACCGGCCTCGGGCCGTTAGCTTCATACTGGTCAAGCCTTTATGCCCAACGGCGAGCTTGTTTTCCGTCGGTTCGCCGACGATGATATAGTCGGAGCTGATGTTTAAAGAGTTTGAGGTTTGCGCACCGAGACTATCCGTTTCTTCGCCGACCAGAAACAACAGTCCAAAATCCGTAGCTCCGGCCCGCAATAAACTTTCTGCGGCGGCGATCATGGCCGCCATGATACCTTTGGCGTCGCATGCGCCCCGTCCATAAATATTTTTTTCATCCTCTGAAGCGTCGAGAAAGGGTGGGACCGTATCCATGTGCGTGCACAAAATGACCTTTGGCCGGGCGCCGGTTTCAGCTAAAACATTGACCCGGTTTTCCCTGACTCTCTGCTCCCGGACTTGAAATCCGAGACCTTTGAGATGTGCGGAGAGAAAGTCCCCGACGGCAGCTTCGTCGCCACTGACCGACGGGATATCAATGAGTTTTTTGGCGAGCTCAAATAAGGTCACTGAACGAGTCCGTATTGTTTGAGGGATCGAGTCAACCGGTCGCGATTCGTATCGGTCATCTTTGTTAAAGGCAGCCGCAGGTCGCCGACGTTGTACCCTAATATATTCATGGCCGTTTTAACCGGAACCGGATTGGTCTCGTAAAACATGGCTTGGCAGAGAGGAAATAACTTGTGATGAAATTGTTGGACTTCATCGTACCGATTTGCCCGAAAGGCGGTATATAAAGCTTTCAAATCCTTAGGGATAATATTCGCGACAACCGAGACAACGCCCACTCCGCCTACTGAAAGAATCGGCACAAAAAGGGAGTCGTCGCCTGAGAGGAGCTGTATTGAATCGCCGCAGCGGGAGATAATCTCCGACACCTGGTTGAGATCGCCGCTGGCTTCTTTAATGGCGACAATGTTTTTGTGTTCAGCCAAGCGCTCGACGGTCTCCGGCAGCATGTTCACGCTGGTTCTTCCCGGGACATTATAAATCATAATGGGCAGGTCAACAGAGTTGAGCACCGCTTCAAAATGCGCGATAAGCCCCGGCTGAGTCGGCTTGTTATAGTACGGCGTGATAACCAAAGCCGCATCTGCGCCCAATTCTTTTGCACGTTTGCTGGCTTTGATGGTCTTTTCCGTGTTGTTGGTGCCGGTTCCGGCGACCACAAGCGCCTTGCCTGCGGCCTCTTCGACGACGATTTCAATAATTCGATTTTTCTCTTCGTCGGACAGACTTGGCGATTCTCCGGTCGTGCCGCACGGAACGATCCCATCCGTGCCGTTTTCAACTTGGAAACGGACCAGCTCTCTTATTTTATCTTCGTCGATCCGGCCATTCTTGAACGGAGTCACCAAAGCGACGAATGTACCTTCCAGTTTCATGAAATTCCTCCTTTTGGAGATTGGCTCCATCAAAGCAACAGTTCGGCGTGATGATTAATGGAGTATAGGATTATTGAG
>JBHHWX010000764.1:0-2522 GCA_046756745.1 bacterium
CGCACCCGGGGACGGGTGCTTGAGCATTTTAAAGAGTTTTCGTTCAGACACTACTGAGCAATCTATAAAGGGTGAAAAATGAAACGCCAAGTACTGGTACTGAATGCAAGCTTTGAACCCATCCACGTCTGTGGGGTCAAACGTGCCATTATTTTGATCGTGAAAGGTACGGCCAAAAGCGAACAAAACACCTCGTATGTTATGCGTTCGCCATCCATTGAATTCCCAGTACCAGCCGTCATTCGTCTCGTTAGTTATGTACATATTCCATACCGGAAGAAAGCTTATTCGAAAAAGCATCTGCTTTTGAGAGATAATTATACTTGCCAATACTGTGGTAAGACTGAAAACCCCAACGAGTTGACACTGGACCATATCTTGCCCCAGTCACGTGGCGGGAAAAGTGTGTGGGAAAATCTCGTCACATCGTGTCAGAAATGCAATACCTGTAAAGGGGATAGGACCCCTAAAGAAGCAGGCATGAAAATCTTAAACAAACCGAAACCGATGAACAGCTATTTTTACCTCCACATGGTTCGTTCGAAAGCGCGTAACAATCATCACTGGAGAAAATATTTGTATTTCGAATAGAACTGGTGGATGGGGGGATTACAAGACGCTGACCTTTTCCTAAAAGGTCAGCGTCTTTTTTTATTTATCTAGAGTCTGAATGAAAACTCAGAAATAAGCTCTAAGCCCCGTCCTCGGGGCGTCGTAATCCATTGTTTTTACAAAGCGTCAAACGCACCCGGGGACGGGTGCTTGAGCATTTTAAAGAGTTTTCGTTCAGACACTATTCAACAGTCATTTCGGATTTGTTATCTTCAAGAATCAGACGCACCTTGGCAATTCTTTGACGGTCGATCACCTCAATTAAAAAGTGTCCTCGCTCAAACGTAACTCTATCCCCGGGATTCGGGATGCTTCCGGCTAAGCTGAAAACAACTCCTCCTATCGTCTCCACATCAAATTCCGGAAAGGTGATCTTCAATTGTTCCTCGCATGTTTTGACCGGACAGAGTCCATCTAAGAGAAACTCTTTTTTACCAACTTGGCGAATATACTTCGCAGGCGTATCGAACTCATCATAAATTTCACCCACTAATTCTTCCAAGACATCTTCCAAAGTCACGATACCGGTTGTGCCACCGTATTCATCTATCAAAACTGCCATGTGTAATTTCGTGTGCTGAAACTCTCGAAACAGCGCATCTAATGTGATGGTCTCAGGGTAAAAAACCACGTCTCGCTTGAGCTTGATCATGCGCATTCCTCTTTCCTTCCGAATCGTCGCTGCAAGAACATCCTTAATATGGACCACTCCTAAAACACGATCCAAATCGCCGTCACACAAAGGATAGCGAGTATGCTCATTTTCTTCAACGATATCCAAGTTTTCCGAAAAAGTGTTGGAAATCACAAGATACGCAACAGCCGTTCTTGGGATCATGATCTGCTTTGCTGTTTTATCGTTCAGAGCGAGGACGTTTTCCATAATCTCCGCTTCACGCCCGGTGAGTTGCCCGCTTTTAGCCGAATGCACTAAAATCCGCCTTAATTCCTCTTCCGAATGACCCACTTCGTTTTCAACGCAGGCGCTGACGCCAACCATCTTTAGCAGAAAAAGCGAAGAGCTGTTTAGGATGAGAATGAAGGGGTAAAAAACCTTATAAAAAGCAAACAACGGTATCGCGATCCACAACGTCGTCTTTTCAGCGAGACGGATAGAGAGCGACTTCGGAGCCATTTCACCGACAACAATATGCAGATAGGTAATGATCGCAAATGCGATCCCAAATGCGAAACCATGCACCAGTCTTTCAGATTCGAAACCGAGGTTCCGAAACAAAGGCTCAATGAGACGAGCCAAGAACGGTTCACCTATCCAGCCTAAAGCCAAACTCGCCAGGGTAATGCCCACTTGACAGGCAGAAAGATAGGCATCTAAGTTGTTCAGCATAGTCTTTGCGATTTTAGCTGAAAACAGACCCGCGGCGATGCGTTCATCAATTTGGGCGGGACGAACTTTTACCAGTGAAAACTCGGCGCCGACGAAAAAACCGTTGAGAAAAACCAGAAGAGCGATTAAGAGGATCTGAAAAAAAAAGTCCATGTTTACTGATCCTGCGAACGCGCTTTAATGAAAGAATCGAGCAATCCACGAATGCTGTAAATAAAAAGAACAAAGAAAAGGTAGGTAATGCTAAAAGTTTCCGGTACGAGATCTCTGTAGAATGCATTCCAAAAGAAGGCGGCTAATAACGCCCAAACTAAATGTCCAAGCAAAATTCGAATCTTGACATGTGGCATCCAGCGCATTAAGAACTTTCTGTACCATTGAGTAAAGAAATCGATAAACATTATCAGTAATAACGAACCGATGGAAATGGTCAACAGTTTAGCGCCCATAAAATTCTCCAATTATCTTTTCGCCATTTCTAATGCATTTGGATTTTTCGGGAGAAGTAAGATTTCAATGCGCCGGTTTTTCGCGCGACCTTTTTTTGTCTTATTGGTAGAGA
>JBHHWX010000765.1:0-2511 GCA_046756745.1 bacterium
GGGTTACATTTGTTCCGCTAACTACAGTCGGCGAAGGAACTGAGAACGAAGAGGCGACGCTTGAAGGGGTCGTTGATACAGCCCCAGCCGATATAGCAGGCGAAGATACTGAGAACGAAGAGGCGACGCTTGAGGGAGTCGTTGATACAGCCCCGGCCGATATAGTTACTACTGCGGTTGAAAAAACAGCCGCTACCGCCACCGGAGCGACGGTTTGACTAGAGACTTTTGATAACGGGAATATACCCCGTTTATATAGCCGTGACTGAAATAGTTTACGGAACACAGACATGATTTACTCTATGTTAGATGAATAATACCCTCTGCATTCCAGGTAACTGTTAAATCACCCCCATTTGTTGTAATCGGAAAGCCACCTGAATCAATATAGGCAATCAAACGAGATGTTGTGTCGTTTGCTCCGCCTTCCTTGATAATAATCGCTGCTGCTGCTGTCCCTGCATTGATACCCGACCATGTAAGGTCTGCCGCATCAAGTTCAGCCCTGTCATTTGTCTTGTCTGCCGTTGCGGTCACAGAGGTCAACGCTTTACGACCTGAATTTCCCCAGCCAGCTATATAACCAGTGCCGGTCAGTTCATGATCTACAGGATCATTTGCCCCTGACGCGTCAACAACATCATCATCCGCATTTGCGACGTAAGAAGATGTCACCAACATAACTTTTAAAGTGTCTGTATCAAGATCAATCGTGTTATCCATGATTTCTTTTTTAGCAGTGTTGTAAATAAAACTCGCCATTTTATCCTACCTCCTCAAATGTAATAGTTCCTGAAAGCGTTACTGAATCAGCCGGTGTTGTCGCCAACTCTACCGTCGCCCGTCTGGATGGACTCAACACCGGCCTTGTTTCCGGCGTATAAATTATCTGAAACGGCATTCTAATATTCCAGTCCCATGCCGCATGAGTAACAATCGTGCCAAGGCTTGCTTTAGTTGTGTTGTTCGCCTCAACAGTCCCTCCAAACGCCGCATCACCCAAAAGAAGAGGTACAGCCGACGGAGTAGTTCCACCGCTACCCGATGTTGTTTGACCGCTCTTTAGAAGGATCAAAAGCATCTCTTCCTGAGCGTCTCCGACATCCGATAACTGGCTAATATTGATTTCATGTATAACAACAATACCATCAGCCGGAGCAACCAATTCAAATAAGTCTTGTTGTAATGTCGAAGCGACCCCGTTAAATTGTGATGTATAAATTCTTCCCATGTCATTACCTCACTAATAAAGGTTTCATGTAATTCTTGTATGGTATAAACGATGTTGCGACACCTGCATCCAACTCTGTCACGCGTAGATCGTCAAACTCCCACGTAGAATCAACATCGGCTCCGGCGACAAAAACATCACCTAGACCAAAGAATGCCTTTCCCACCTCCGTGATTACATTGTCAGTTGTGGAAAGAATCTCTGTCCCATTCTTAAATCCCTTTTTCGCGGCATCACGGATTTCAAATTTCGTGTCGTCGCCATCAGCAAGAGGTGTTGTAGTGCTAGCGAGAGAGGTCACTGTGCCGGAGACCTCCTTGAAAATCTCATATGTTGCTGTGCTGCCTACCGCAGAGCGTCTTACTGATAACCCGTACTTATTGCTTGTATCTGTCCACCTGCCACCCAGAACAAACGGGTCGTCTAGCCCAAAGAAATCCACAGTTGATTGCACAATTTCAACGTCGTATTCCGCAATAGCTGGATCAGGCTGCATTGAATAGACAATCCTACGGGAGCCTTTTGACCCGCTTGCCTTCGCTTTTCCAGTGGATGTAAGCGCATTTATAACAAATGCTGTATTATTAGCCTCTTCTGTGTACCCCGTTCCGTTATCTGTTGGAGTGTGGGACGGCAGCGCGGTGTCTGTTGTCGGTTCAGTAAAAAGGTCTTTAAAAATTATTCCCATTATCTTGTCCAGGTGCCCCGCGTTGTAAACCCAGGCATTAGCAGACGGCCAAATCTCCCCAGAACATCCCAAAGGAGATCGTCGTCTTTTATGTCGAACCCCTCCATGCCTTGTGCAATAAGTTTATCTCGAAATTCTTTCCTGCGAGCTGCCGGCCAGTCCTGAGGCGTTCCTGCCAAAGACTCACCCTCTCGGATCAATATTTTATGGTCGGGATCAAGTCTCACAGCGTTTAGAGACTTCCCGGAAGCTCGGACAAGGCATATTTTTTGAGGGCCGATAGCCGCGGAATAATCCAAAAACTTCCTTCTTTTTTCCGTGCCTATTACCGTTCCTGTCAACGGGTCGTAAATATTCCAGTCCTTGGTCGGCTCGCCCATATCCTCAATCCGTCCGACGCCAGGCATTCTTACGCCCCTGAAGGTAATTACAGGCCCTAAAACCCACGCTGAAACTCTCAATCTATTTAATGCCATTTACCCGGTTCCGCTGGCTAGGCCCGTTGCTGCCTATTTTTAAAATTATCTCCGACATTACGGAATTGTAATCCCTATATTGATATTGATCGTAACTCCAAGGCCGGAAGGTATGT
>JBHHWX010000766.1:0-2504 GCA_046756745.1 bacterium
ACGTGGACAAACTGAGCCAATCCATTCTCGCAAAGGCGTTCCGGGGAGAGCTGGTACCGCAAGACCCAAATGATGAGCCAGCGTCGGTTTTGCTGGAAAGAATCAGAGCGGAGAAAGAGAGAAGCCAAGAGGGCAAGGCCAGGAGGAAAGGCGAGTAACCCCCTTTAATCGGGGCTGTCCCCAAAAGGGAAAAAATGTCTTTGCGAGGAGTCCCGATTTTTCCTTAAATTTTACAATAATGAATATCGGGACGACGAAGCAATCTCCCGCTTTTAGGCACATAATTAGTGTCTGAACGAAAACTGTTAACATAGCTGTCATTGCGAGGCGTTTTTTGCCGAAGCAATCTCATGCCGTGCCTAATAAGGAGATTGCTTCGCTGAGAAGCGCTCGCAAAGACATCAAAAATCAAGTTTTCGGTCAGACACTAATTAGGAGATTGCTTCGTCCCGCAAAAAAACGCGGGACTCGCAATGACAGCTACGGTTATTTTGGCAGTGTCGGTCACCCCCAAGAAACGTGGCCGAAAAGTCCAAACTCACTTGCCACCCAAAGGCGTCTTGCCGAGGGGCTCTCAGCACAGACTGAGGGGTGAAAACGCTCGGCGGGATGCCTTCGCTAAGAAAACAGGCTTTTCGGCCACGTTCGTCTTCCATCTTGTAGCCTGAAGCTTTAGCTTCAAGCGGACTACCGACGATAAACTTTCGTTCGCCGGGGTAAATCCACTTTGTCACCGGAGTCGGCTTCAGTCGACTTGAGCTATGAGCCTGAAAATTTATTTTCAGGCGTTTTTAACGCTCGGCCCCGGATAAACCTCACCGAAAATCCCCTTTTGTGGGTAACGATAAGTGCGTAACGGAGGGAGACTGATTCGCTGAAAAACGCTCGCAGTGACAGCTTGACCCCCCTTTGGTAAAGGGGGTCAGGGGGGATTCTTACCGATTCAAACGGTCATCGATTTCGCCACCATATCGCCGCCGGCCTGCAAGCCGACCACGAAAAAGACGTCACCCACCGGGACATCAAATCCGCCAACATCATGATTACAAACAAAGGCCAGGTCAAAATTATGGACTTCGGCCTCGCGAAAGTCCGCGGCAGTGCGCAGTTTACCAAAGTGGGTACCACTTTAGGAACAGGCTGTTTATATGTCACCGGAGCAGGCGCAAGGTCTAGAACGGATCACCGGACGGATATTTGGGCCTTCGGAGTGGTCTTGTATGAAATGTTGACTGGGCAATTGCCGCATCTGCGTGGCTTGACCCGAACTATCAGGTATTATCCGAGCAGGGGTGGCCGCAATGATAGAGCTTGGGCAAAGGAGCGCAATCTTTGCTTGCATCTGATTGTTATTTAAACTAAGTTTAGTTTAATACTAATTTCCAAAAAGGAGATCGAAATGCGATCCATCAACATCCATGAAGCTAAGACCCAGCTCTCCCGCATTGCAGAAGACGTTGCAGCCGGTGAAGAGATCATTGTCGCCAAAGCAGGTAAACCGAAAATGAAACTCGTGCCCATCGATAGCCGCAAGAAAAAAATAAAGTTCGGCGCGTTAAAGGGGAAAATCCATATTTGTGAAGACTTTGATGCACCGTTGCCACAAGAAATCCTGGACGCGTTTGAGGGACGCGGCAAATGAGACTGCTACTCGACACACATATCCTTCTCTGGTGCCTGGAAGGAGGGGAGGATCTTTCCCCGCAGACGCGGCAATTGATTTCATCCGCCGATGCAGTTTATGCCAGCGCCGCCAATATCTGGGAAATAATAATCAAGATATCGACCGGAAAATTGAAGATACAGATAGAGCCACAAGATTTGGTGCAAACTATGACGGACAGCGGTTTTGAGATGCTTTCCATAAAACCGGAACACGCACTTAAATTGATGGATTTGGATAGACATCACTGGGATCCTTTTGATCGTATCCTGATTGCTCAAAGCCTGGTCGAACCCCTGCATTTGGTGACCTGTGATTCGGTGGTGGCTAAATACGGTGGGAATATCATTCGGGTTTAGCCGTGCACATACATTTCACTCTTATGGAATTTGGCATGGGTTGGGCGCTGCATCGCTATAAACATTTCATCCCGCTGTGGCGGGATTGGGCTTCGAACACTAAGAAATCTACGATTTACGATGTGCGATTATCAAAGGAAGTCTCGACTTCTCAAATTTGAGATGATAAATCAACATTGTCGACAAAACTTTGTCGATGTTTTGGCGCTAAGCGCCTAGATTTCGTGCAAGACTGTGCTTGCAAGAAATGGAGTCGTGGAGTGTGGGATTTTCGGCCAGCCATTACTCTATCACTCCATTACTCCAAATTATCGACAAAACTTTGTCGATGTCTGGCGCTAAGCGCCTATTTATTCCCAAAATACGGGTTGTGAAAAATGATCGGCAAAACAATACTGCACTACAAAATTCTCGAAAAACTTGGCGAGGGCGGCATGGGCGTGGTCTACAAAGCCGATGACACGAAACTCAAACGCGACGTC
>JBHHWX010000767.1:0-2504 GCA_046756745.1 bacterium
AGTGAAGTCTTACAATATCGACAAAGTTTTGTCGATGTACGGCGCTAAGCGCCTAGTAGACATGGCCCATTCGGTGCAGCGCTCAAACTGAAAGGAGAAAAGCGATGACTGTAGATCGTAAATCAGAGATCGTAAATCATAAATCGTATATCAGACTCCGGACTCAAAAATAGTCGATATACGATATGCGATCTACGATGGGCGATTTTCAAAAAGAGGCTTTACTTCTCAATAGTAGATCATCAATCAAAAGAATCGACAATCTTTTGTCAAAGTATGGCGCTAAGCGTCTGTAAGAAAAAATAACAACGGAGGGAAAACATGGTTTACATCACTGTGGTCTCGGTCTATCTCGCTCTGCTTGTGGCAGTGAGTATTTACAAAAGCCGTACGGTCAAAAGTCAAGACGATTTTGTGGTCGCGGGACGCAACGTCCCGGTCCATCTTTTAGTCGCAACATTGGTTTGTACCTGGATCGGTTCCGGCAGCCTTTTCGGAACCGCCGGGTTAGCGTTCCGCTCCGGATTTTCAGAGCTGTGGTTTTCCATGGGCGCCTGGATCGGTATTCTCATCATTTATTTTATCGCGGCGCGGGTTCGAAAGATCTCGGAGTATACGCTCACCGACCTGTTGGAAAAACGCTACGGCCGGGCGGCGCGTGTTTTGGGAACGATCACGATTATTGTCGCCTACATGATCATCGCCGGTTATCAATTCAAAGGCGGCGGCAGGTTCCTCAATATTCTGACCGAAGGGCGAATTAACGCGGAGACCGGCATGCTCATCTCGTGTATTGTCATCGTCGGCTTCACGGTTTTAGCGGGTATGGTCTCGATTGTTGCGATAGACATTTTCAATGGCACACTGATGATTTTAGCCATGTCGTTGGCTTTGCCTTATGCCATCTCTTCTCACGGCGGCTGGGGCGCAGTGGTGAGCACCATCGAGCAAAAAAACCCGGCTTATCTTTCTATGTTTGAAGGCCATGATTTTATCTGGGTGGTCGGTATCATTCTGCCGACTTTTTTGCTCTTGCTCAGTGAAAGCAGTATGTACCAAAAGTTTTCATCCGCGAAGACGGCTAAATCCGCGCGACAGGCCGTGATGGGCATGTTTACCGGCGTTGTGGTCATCGAATTCCTGATGTGCGCCATCGCGGTCGTCGGCTATGCAATTTACTCCCATGATGAGCGATTTTTTCAAATCAGCGGAGAAATCGATCGCGCCATGGCAGAGGAAGTGATTCTGCGTATCGGGTACGAACAATTGCCGGTGTTTGTCGGCTCGATTCTTTTCGCCGCCGGCATGGCTATTATCATTTCCACCGGAAACACATTTTTGATGGTGACGTCGACCAACGTCGCTCGAGATATTTTTCAAACGTTTATTTACAAGGGCGCTTCTTCCGAACAAATGGTCTGGATCCAGAGAGCGTGCATCGTAGCGATCGGCGTTCTGGCCTATTTGCTGATGAGCCAATTCACGACGATTTTGGAAATGGCGTTTATATCGTATACCATGATCGGCGCTTCTTTAGCTCCGGTTCTGTTGGCGGCTTTCTTCTGGAAACGTGTCACTCGAGCCGGAGGCGTTGCCTCTATCGCGTCGGGAATGGGCATTGTGCTTTTGATCTCCACTTTAAATAAAATTGTCGAAAGCAAACAACAGCTCGACCCGGGCTACACCATGAGTTTGCTGGGAATCCCATTTCCAATGGATACGGATTATATCGCGATTCCTGCTGTTATCGTCTCACTCTCCACGTTAATTGTCGTCAGCATGTTGACGCCGCAGCCGCCCGACAGTGAGTGGAAGCCGTTTATTCAACGCGACTAGTGACGATAAAACAAGCGCGAGGTTTGCGAACCCCCTTAGATTTTTCATAATGTGATGATAATGAAAGGATTAGCTTATTTTTTTGGTTGGTAAAAAAAACTTGACTTTGTCAAAAAAGGTTCGCAAATTGATGAAATCGAATTTCTCATCTGGAGGTTTGCGAACCCTGGCCGTTTTGAGGCTATTTTGGCCGAATTTCGAGATTAGCTTAACCAAGTGAAAACATTGGAATTAGACTAGAACACAAAAAGAGCCGAAAACCGTGGGGGTACGCAAAAGTCATTTTTCGAAATTTTTTGCTGAGGTTTGCGAACCCTTTTTAGATAGCTTATGTTTTTGCTTTTCTGTGAGTTAGACCAAGTGCGTACCCCGCATGGTAAGGCTACCATGAAGGCAATATTTTCGGAGGTTTGCGAACCCCTTGCGAGGTAAGAACCATAACCCATGATATTTATGACACTTAGAGTTGAAAATTTCTGCAAAACGGGTGAAGGCGGCTTATGTAACTGCCTGTTTTTAGTGCTGATTAACGTTGTAGGCGTCGAAAGACGATTGAGACCTTGGTCTGCATGCTCTTCAGAAATACGGAGATGTTCAGGTGATTAACGTTGTAGGCGTCGAAAGACGATTGAGACAAGCTACCAAGTCCTGGCGTAGTGAATTTTGTA
>JBHHWX010000768.1:0-2497 GCA_046756745.1 bacterium
GCAAAAGTGATCCAAATAGCAGAAAAAATCCGTCGCGCCGAATGACGGTCTTGTTAGTTTTCAAGCTATGGATGATGGCGGTACCACCGAGTATAAAGCCTAAATTGAAAATGTTGGAACCGACTATATTACCAACTGAAATGTCGCCCATGCCTCGGAGCGCAGCCAGAATCGTCACGCCAAATTCGGGCGCTGAGGTGCCAAAGGCCACAACTGTCAGGCCGATGATCAATTCCGAGATCCCCAGACGTTTCGCAATCTTCGCTGCTGAGTCCACCAGCCAGGCGGCGCCCTTGCCGATCACTACAATACTTACAAAAATGATGACTACGTCCGTCAAGATCTGCATGTTTGCTTTCCTCTCGGTTTAGGTGATCGAACCACGCCCCGTATCGGGCTCCTCTTTGGTAAAATTTTCGATATAGATAATCTCAGCAAATAATCAAACTCCTGAATGTTCTAGTTTATAGCTTACAGCGGCCAAATTATTGGAATCAGGAATGTCGCTAACAACCAAAACAGAATATTCAAGGGCGTTCCCACTCGCAGGAAATCCGCAAATTTGTATTTCCCCGCCCCATAGATCAACGTGTTTGTTTGATAGCCGACCGGGGTCATAAAACTCAGGGAGGCTGCAAAGGTTACGGCAATGAGAAAAGGTCGCGGGCTGACAGCCATTGAGTTAGCGACCACGATCGCGATCGGGGCGAGCAGGGCGGCCGTGGCAGCATTTGACATCACATTTGTCAGCATCATGGTCAAAAAGAACAGCGCAGAAATAACGGCGACCGGCCCCCACTGACCCACTGTCGAGACAAGAATTTCTGACAGAATAAGGGCCGCGCCGGTCTTTTCCATAGCAATGCCGAGGGTGATGACGCCTGCTAACAGAAAAATGACATTCCACTCAATGGCCCGGTATGTTTCCTCCATGTTGAGGCATTTCGTCAAAACGACTAGAACACAGCCGATGAGGGCGCTGCTTGCAATAGGCAAAATATTCAACGCGGCGGCAGCAACGACTCCAATCATGATCAACGTGGCCGGCAGCACTTTTTTCTTGCGAAATTCTGGCAGCCCTGTCTCCGAGACGATCACAAATGCAGGATGCTGTTTGATCTGGGCCAAATGGTCGCGTCTGACTTCGATGAGAAGTGCGTCGCCGCCTTTCAGGCGGATCTTGCCGAGTTTTTCATGTTGCACCCGCCCGCTATGCCGGATGGCAAGGGCGGCAGCGCCAAAAGTAGAGCGGAACTGCAACTGCTTTAGCGATTTGCCAACCAGCGCCGTGTTTGGTGCGACCACTGCTTCTACGAGGATGGCCTGCTCGGACTCAAGATCCTGGTCACGCCACTTCATGCTGGCTTTCAAAGCCACGCCTTCGCGCTCCTGCAATCTCTTGATCTTCTCTACATCGCAGCGGACGAGCAGCACATCATTTGCTTGCAGAATCGTTGCCGACGGCGGCATGAATTGCGTTACGCCGTTTCTGGTCACACCGATTATGTCGATATCGAGGTCATGCACCAACGGTGCATCTGCTAAAGCCACGCCTACGGATTTTGCCTCCGGCAGCAAGACGATATCTGTAAGGTAATCTCCCATGCCAAACTTCTGCGTCAGCTCTGCTTGCGTTATCCGGTGAGGTATGAGGCGAACACCCAGCGTAAATATGTATAGAATTCCCACGCCAAAAAAAATCAGACCGAGAGATGAAAACTCGAACATCGCAAAAGGAGGAAGTCCGTGTTGTTCAGCGATGGAGCTGACCAAAATGTTGGTTGACGTACCGATGAGCGTACAAACACCACCAAACATGGACGCGAATGACAGCGGCATCAACAGTTTCGACGCACTAACTTTCGCATCGCGCGCAACACCAAGTATAATAGGCAAAAAAATGGCAACAGCCGCGGTATTGTTGATAAAGGCCGATATGCCGCCGATGGTTGTCATGATCATCAATAAAGCCAAAGCAAGATTGTGCTTGCTGAGCCGGGTTAAAACATTCCCGATATAATTGACCGCTCCGGTCTTGAACAAGCCAGCGCTCAACACAAACATGGCCCCGATCGTTACGGTGGCGGGATTGCTGAACCCGGAAAGTCCTTCCTCAAGCGAAATGATGCCGCTGCCCAGAAGGGTTGCCATGATGATCAGCGCAACAAGGTCCACCGGCAGTCTTTCCGTTGCGAACAAAACAATCGCAACGACGACCAGCGCCAGCACGATAATGGCATCAATTGTCATCAGGACTTTCCATCTTGTTGTTCTGTTCTATAGGTTTTCGAAATCTCCGGAATTGTTTGCAATACCAATCCGCTTCAGGCGCAAAATCGAGCTGATCATTGCCTGAAATATTGGATTCACGAAATTGACCTTCTTTTTTGTGGATTTCTGAATAAGCGCGTGGCCGCGGCAATTTCATCTGTTTGCCCAAGCACCACCAGGAGATCGCCGGCACAAATTTTGGCGTCTCCGCGCAGGTTGGACATTA
>JBHHWX010000769.1:0-2495 GCA_046756745.1 bacterium
AGATTGCTTCGCTGAGAAGCGCTCGCAAAGACATCAAAAATCAAGTTTTCGTTCAGACACTAATAGGGATTTACATTTGTTTTATCCTGATTTGAGTTGTTTTCACTTACGGTTCACGCTCTCATTCGTAACTGGCAGGAATGCGTCTTGCAGGTACGGCAAAATGAATAGTCGCTTTTAAAAATATGTACCTCCTTCTTGCCTGCAACCAACACACCTGTCACCGATTTCAAAGGCGTCATCAAGTAGCTATCGTTCAACTCGACGCCAATTTGTTGCGGCTCGAGATAGTGAAAGAGCTTTTTTTGACCGCTGATATGCCAACCGCAATAACCCGGACTGTAGCTCAAGACCTTCCTTCCCGGCAGGGTCAGGCCCCTTTCGTTAAGTTGTGAAAAATAAAAAGCCTCGCACACTTCAGACGCCTTATCCGCCGCAGCAGAAGCAACCGCGTCGAGCATCGTTGCGAGCGCAAAGTCGTGTGTTTGAAAAAGCTCCGCGATTCTCGTGCTGACTTCCGCGCCCAGGGTTAAGGCAAAAAGGGCTAAAGAATCGGCTTGTGGGAAAATGCCGGCAAGCGGGGTATCGTGCTCGTTTCGCCCTTCGCCTTTGTAAATGTCCTCGAACTCATCGGCTGCTAATCCTTTGATCTTTGCCACCGGCTGTGCGCTGCTCACAAACAAATCCATCGCTTTGCTTAGCAGTCTCTCGGTCCTGTCCGTCACAGTTCTGCCCGGGGGAATTCCCTGCAGGTGCAGGACCGATTGCGCGTCCGGCGCGACATCGGGAAGGCTAAACTCGAGGGGACGGTTCATGACGCTCTCGCCGGTAGTTTTCCCTGTCCATAACGCTGCGCCTCGTTTTCCATGAGTTTGATCAGCTCGTTTTTGGTCTCCTCAGGTAAAGCCGATGGTTGATAATTTTCCAGCAGTATTTGAATCTCCTGATGAGCCCGCTGTGCGAGTGACGATGATCCTTCCTCTTGCCAGCGCGACCGGTTCGCGCGGCTTATGACGGAACCGGGGAAATGGTGCTCTGTCCGGAGATGCCGGCGGGTGTGATCCGCAATCAGGAGATGCTGCTCTTTGAGCAGCTCTTGAAAAATGGCGAGCGCCGGGAAATCGTCTTTCGGTGCAATCCCGGCACACAATCTGTGGGTCATGCCGCAGATTTCATTGTCCAGCACCAGCTTCTCCAAACTGTGGCAGCTTTCGAAATCGAGCATCCCCGGTCCGGAGATGTTATTGATGCCGGATAAGGCGGCCAGGGTCGCGCCCATTGCGCTCTCGAGACCAGCTTGCGCGTCGAGATGCTTGGCGTCGCTCAATGCAATATAGGCTTGCGTGGGGAAACCGAGATATTTGCCAATTTCGTTGATAGCGCAATCGGTCATCATGGTTTCCACTGCGCCCATGGGCGTGGTTTCAAATCGAACGTCGAAAATAGCCGGGGACCCGCCGTATAAAATCGGCGTCCCGGGACGAGCGAGTTGACTGAAAACAATGCCGCTGACGGTTTCCGCAGTGTGTTGCACCAGCGTTCCGGTCAGGGTGACCGGAGCGATAAACCCGGATAGGGGCATGGAAACAAACTCGACCGGGATGGCATAACGAGCGCAATCTAAGACATTTTGTGACGTGACATCGCTCCATTTTAACGGGGATGTGGGACAGCAGGAAAATACGGTCAGTGGTTTTTCCGCAAGCGCCTTTTCCGTGCCCCGGACCGCAAGCTGCAAATCTTTCATGACAGCGAAGGATTCGGTTGTAAAAGCGCCGGTCACAACCGGCTTCTCACCGTAGAGAAGACTGAGGAAGAGCCGGTAGCTATCGGAGATTTTTTCGTGCACATCAGCGGGTATGAACGCCGTGCTCTGCGAGGCAATGTGTTCGAGCTGACTGACGACTTTCACGTAGTTGACGTAGTCCTCGGTGGTAGGCTTGCGCATCTCGTTTGTGTGATAATCGAGAAGGTGAAGCGCCGCGGATCCAGGGGTGAAGTAGACGTTGCGCCCGGCAAAATCATGCGTCCGGTTTCCGTAAACGTCGAAAAGCCGGAATGAGCGCGGGGCTGCGTTCAGCGCCTTCTCAATGATGTCCTCTGTAAAAGTCACGTGAAAGGCGTGCGAGTCTACCCGGGCGCCGTGATCCGACAGCAAGGACAGCGCCGTCTCGTTACGGATTTCGACGCCCAGCGTGCAGAGGATAGTGATCGCCTCGGAGACAATCTGTTTGATCAGCTCATCACTCAAAAACGTGACCGTAGGTCTCATGATGTCGCTCCTTCATTCAAGAACATCGTCCAAAACACCTAGGCAGTCTGGCCGGAAAGTCCAAACTTGCTTGCCCGAAGGCGTCTCGCCGAGGGCTTCTTCGTACGTAGTTGGGTTTAGAACCCGCTCGGCGAGGACGCCGTCGCTAAGAATCTAAGAATCTAAGAATCTAAGCCTTTTCGCAGACAGCACTGCGAAAAGGTGGCTCCGTTGGAGCAGTTGT
>JBHHWX010000770.1:0-2494 GCA_046756745.1 bacterium
AATTCCAATATGTTCCTCTTTAATAACGCCCTCGTCACAGAGAATGACCGCCCCCTCAAGGATATTGGCCAGCTCACGTACATTTCCCGGCCAATCGTAGCTCAGGAGCTTTTCAAGGGCCCGGGGGCTTATCCTGTGTGTCCTTTTTCCCATCCTGCGGGAGAATTTTTTGATGAAATAATTGCTTAACATCGGGATATCGTCTCGACGTTCTCGCAGAGGAGGAATGTGAATCGGGAAAATATTCAAGCGGTAATACAGGTCGGCGCGGAAGGCATTGAGCTTGACCGCCTCCTCCAGATTACGGTTGGTGGCCGCAATGACTCTAACATTGACCTTTTGAGTTTGGGTGCCGCCCACGCGTTCGAATTCCTGTTCCTGCAGAACCCGTAAAAGCTTGGACTGAGTTTCAAGAGGAAGTTGGCCAACCTCGTCCAGAAAGATAGTGCCGCCATCTGCAAGCTCAAATCGGCCCTTCTTTCTGGCCGTGGCCCCGGTAAAGGCGCCCTTTTCATGACCAAGAAGCTCGCTCTCCACCAAACCCGGGGGCAAGGCCGCACAATTTACTTTGACCAACACCCGTTCTTTGCGACTGCTTAAATTATGAATGGCTCTGGCAATCAATTCTTTGCCCGTGCCTGTTTCACCGGTCAAAAGAACGGTCGAGTCCGTGGCCGCCACTTTTTCGATGTTTTGAAAAACTTTTCTCATGGCGGTAGACGCCCCTATGATTTCCTCAAAATTGTACTCGCTGATAATTTCTTGCTGCAGATAAACCTTTTCGAGATGCAGTTTGTTAAGTTCTTCTTCGGTCTGTTTGCGATCATTGATGTCCCGCAAAATAATGGTGTAGAGCTTGTTCCCGGAGACTTCAACCTGCGAGACCGTGGCCTCGATAGGAAATTCTTCCCCGTTGGCCCGAATGGCGGTGAGACCCTCCGGAGTCCACATATATCGTTTGCTTATCTTACCCTTGCCCAAGTTTCGCATATGATTTGTGAGTAAGTTGCGGAAGTTATCAGAGAGGAATCGGTCGATAGAGCTACCAACAGCCTCAGCGGCCTCGCAGTGGAAAATCTTCTCAGCAGCCTTGTTGAAAAGTCTGATGCGCTTTTGTTCATCAATGGTGATGATGGCATCCATAGCGGATTCTAAAATTCGGGAAAGACGCTCCTCACTTTCACGCAGTGCTTGCTCTGCCAGCCTGCGCTCGGTCACATCGCGCACTATGGCCAGGACTTCGTCCATCCCGCAATTGACGATCCGGGCCTCGTAGTAACGAATATCGTCCTGCATGGGAAGCTGATACTCGAAGATTTGAACATCGCCGGTTAGCAGGGTACGCTCTAAGTAATGCATAGTCTGCTCTGCTATCTCTGGCGGCATCACCTCACACACTTTTCTACCTAAAAACTCAGCAGGAGGCACGTACGTTTCGAATTCCTTTGCAGCTTTGAAATCCAGATAAGTCCCATCTTTGCTGATTCGGAACACTAAATCGGGTAAGGCGTTCAGGAGGGCTCGATGGGTCGCTTCACTTTTACGTAATGCTTCCTCTGCCCGCTTGCGCTCGGTGATATCAGTCAGAATTCCAGTGAACAGCCGGCGCTCACCCAGACGCATCTCGCTCACAGCTAGGTATATCGGAAAGGTTGTCCCATCTTTCCGACGTCCAACCGTCTCACGACCGATCCCGATGATCCTTTTCTTACCCGTGCTCAGATAATGTGCTATGTACGAGTCATGCTCACTGTGGTAGGGTTCGGGCATTAGGATTTTTACGTTCTGACCGAGAATCTCATCAGGTGCATAACCAAAGATTTGTACTGCCGCAGGGTTGAACGACTCGATAGTACCGTGCTGATCGATCGTGATAATTCCATCTACTGCCGTGTCTACAATGGCGCGAGTCCTGGCCTCGCTCTCTCGCAGGGCGGCTGCAATTGCTGCGTGCTCATTGTTCAATTGAATACGGTGCAAAGCCATCGACACCTGACTGGCCAGCGCCTCAAGAGACGCAGCATGAATGGGCAAATAGGGTTCTTCAGAGGATTTACCAGCAATGACCACACCGAAATTATGTTCTATAGTCCTCAAGCGAACCAACAGAAGCCGACATAATCCTGCGGCCGTCGCTTCAGGAAGATGTTCTTCTCGCACGTTGATCTCGCGGCCAACTTCATCGGATAATGCGGAAGAATTGGTCACGATTGAAGATACAAAATTCTTAATTTCTTTAGCTAAGGCCTCTCCAAGGGGCGCATTCCTGAACTGACCTGAGACGCTCATTTCACCCCCGGTAGCGTTTTCCAACACTACAGCACCGAGTTGCACCCGAAAGGCTAACGTAATTGCGCCGGCCGTAAAGCGGGCAATCTCCTCTACACTTTCAATCAGAGCAAGTGCAGCCCCGAATCCAAGTATGGAGTAGGGATCAGACGAAGTTGAATTATGCTTCCGCGATTCAGAAGTGGTGCCCGGTCGCTTACTTTTG
>JBHHWX010000771.1:0-2493 GCA_046756745.1 bacterium
ATTAAATATGTTAAGTTCTTAATAATTAATCAAACGGAGTATTGGATTGTTGGAGTACTGGATCGAGTTTTTCAGCCGTTGAGGGTTTCGATGCACTTAAGCTGCTAATCCGGGTAATTCTTCCAAAGTGCTCCGAACTTTGAATTTCGCAAGCGCCCCTCAATCGGCTGCAAAAAAATGTTATACCCATTATGTCCGACTATGCTTCACAGTACTACAAATGCTACCAAAGAATACTCAAACCGTGTTTGGCATATTTTCTAAATTCTTTGTCCTTGCTGATTAGAGTTCGTTGTTGGCTTACTGCTTGCCAAATAATGAGTCTATCAAAAGGATCTCTTTCTTTGCCTTTGTTTTTGCTGACGATAATTTCTTCGCCATTGCTTACCATTTCAAATATTTTGGCGAGGTTGTTCTTAATCTGAGAATATGTTAATTCCCGATAAGGTATAACAATAAAATATGAATTCTTACAAAAATCCAATAATCCATCAATCCACGAATCCAATTGATTCAATGGACTTCTATTGCACACCCATTTGAGCCATTTAATTACGGCTCCGCCGTGCTTAGCTATGGTCCATATATGCCCTGGCTTTCACGCCAATATCTTTCCGGTAATATACTTTGTCAAAAGTAATTTTACCTACGGCCCAATAGGCTTTTTCGCGGACGCGAGAAAAGTCATCGCCGATCACTGTCACTCCGAGCACGCGTCCGCCATTCGTTACGATTTGATGACCGGCTTGCTTGGTGCCGGCATGAAAGATGACCACCTCGTCGTCAAAGTCTTTATCTAAGCCCCAAATACGTTTTCCCTTTTCGTAACGTTCCGGATAACCACCCGATGCAAGGACCACGCACAAAGCCCATTTGTTGCTGGCCAGTTTAATCGGCTCTTGGATTTTCTTACCGCCGGCAATTCGAAACATCAATTCGACCAGGTCCCCTTCGATTAAGGGCAGGACAACCTGGGTTTCCGGGTCGCCGAAACGGCAGTTAAATTCCACAACTTTGGGCCCGTCAGCCGTCATCATAAGACCGGCGTACAAAACCCCTCGATAAGGAGTCCCCTCTGCAGTCATCGCTTTGACGACCGGTTCGAAAATATCCTTTTTTATCCGTTCGAACATGGCATCATCAATGACCGGCGCGGGCGCATAGGCGCCCATGCCTCCGGTATTCGGTCCGGTATCATCATCAAAAATAGCCTTGTGATCTTGCGCCGACGGCAGATAAACGATATTTTCACCGTCTGTCAGCGCTAAAATAGACGCCTCTTCTCCGACCATAAATTCCTCGATCACAACTTTGTCGCCGGCTTCGCCAAAGGCTTTTTCAACCATTATCTGATTTAAAGCCAAGCTCGCTTCTTCCTCGGTTTGGCAAATGAGCGCGCCTTTGCCCGCGGCCAGACCATCGGCTTTGATGACCGTGGGATAGTCACTTTCTTTGAGAGTCTCCCGCGCTTGGTCAAACTTGTCAAAAACCTGATACTTGGCAGTCGGAATGTGATATTTGTTGAGCAGATGTTTTGTAAAAGCCTTGCTGCCTTCGATCTGCGCCGCTTGCCGGCTTGGACCGAATATGGCCAAACCTTCCGCTTGAAATTCATCAACAATACCGTCGACTAACGGCTGCTCCGGCCCGACGACAGTGAGATCGATCTGCTTCTCGAGAGCAAACTCGAGCAGCGCCTGACTGTTTGAGGGCGGCAGGTTGACACAGGCAGCCAAGGCGCCGATACCGGGATTCCCGGGTGCGCAATAAACGGCGTCGACCAGCGGACTTTGTGTTATTTTCCAGACCAGTGCGTGCTCGCGACCGCCGCCGCCGATAACAAGGATGTTCATCAAAATTCACCTAACATGAATAATTCCTTTCGGCTAAGCTTCTTGGAACGCGGTCGGAAAGTGTGTTTCCCTTCACGACGGCGTCCTCGCCGAGCAGACTTTATTCTGAGAAACCCTCGGCGAGACGCCTTCAGGAAGGGATTTAGGCTTTTCCGACCGCGTTTCTAGCTAAGGATAAATTCAAATTTTTCCAAAAGAGCTTTGTATCAATAAACCGAGAATGAGAGCCAATAACATACTCAACATTGTCCCGGCAAGAAAATACTCTGCAAAAGCCTTCTCTCTTTGGACTCGTTCGTAACGCGCAATGGATTTCATCGTCACAACAAATCCAACCGCCGTATAGGCTCCGAGACCGACTAATAGAATAATGAGAACCCGTTCCAACGTCCCAAGAAACGCGCCCATCCTATCAGGCTGTTCATCAGTACCCGGTTTCCAGCGTTTAATGATCTTTCGAATCATCCAATTCCCGGGCCAATGAAAAAGCACACCGACAATTAGGTAAATTCCTATTCTAAGAATGCTTTGTAGATCGATCTGAAGCATGAAGAGTTGACTCTTATTTGATAACCTTTTGCTTAGTTAGTGTCTGAACGAAAACTCTTTAAAATGCTCAAGCACCCGTCCCCGGGTGCGT
>JBHHWX010000772.1:0-2492 GCA_046756745.1 bacterium
TATTCTGCCATGGTAACTTCGGCCAACACCGGCGCGGTTTTGTCAATAGACCGTTAGGCGACTCTGTCAGGGTTCGGAACCTCGACAGAGTTATGGATTGAGATATTTCAGCTCGCTTGTCACCTCTTTACGAAAGAGAACAACATCATTCAAACAGAAGGGAGATTCCCATGGAAGCCATTACAGTTGCTACCCAGCCTGGCACGCTGATCAAAGAGAAGATCACGGAAAACGTTATGCCTAAGCCCGATCCGCTGAAAATGACCGGCTCGGAAATCCTGCTTCGTGCTTTGGTGGATGAAGGCGTCGAGGTGGTTTTTGGTTATCCCGGCGGAGTGGTTCTGGGTCTTTACGATGAAATCTATAAAAGACATTCCCGATTTAAACATATTCTGGTTCGCCATGAACAGGGGGGAACGCACGCGGCGGACGGCTACGCACGCGCCACCGGGAAGCCTGGGGTGGTTTTGGTAACCTCGGGTCCGGGCGCGACCAACACGGTCACAGGCATTGCCACGGCGTATATGGATTCGATCCCACTTGTCATTTTTACCGGACAAGTTCCCGCCGCGTTGATCGGCAATGATGCTTTTCAGGAAGCTGACATCGTCGGTATCACCCGGCCCATCACGAAACATAGTTACCTGGTCAAAGATGTGAATGACCTCGAAGAAGTTGTTCACGAGGCGTTTTATATCGCTAAATCCGGCAGGCCTGGGCCCGTGTTGGTGGACTTACCCAAAGATATGCTCATTGCTAAAGGACGCTATGAATCCCGGGCGCAGTCAAAAGTTGAAGGCCATGCCCCCCTGAACGAAGTTCAGCGCCAACGAATCGCCGAGGCGGCCCGGCTCATGAATAACGCAAAACGCCCTTTGATTTATGCCGGCGGCGGCGTCATTTTGGGAAACGCAGCCCAGGAATTAACTGATTTGGCCCTGAAAACGGGAATTCCTGTGACGACCACTCTATTGGGCCTGGGTGGTTTTCCTGAAAGTCATAAATTGTCACTCGGCATGTTGGGGATGCACGGCACCTGGTATGCCAACATGGCCATCAGCGAATGTGACGTTTTGGTCGCGGTCGGCGCACGTTTTGATGACCGGGTGACCGGCAGACTCGACGGTTTTTCCACCAAATCCCAAAAAATTCACATTGATATCGATCCCGCCTGCATTAACAAAAATGTGGCAGTCGAGGTTCCGATCATCGGCGATGTTAAGGATCTCTTGCCGGAGTTGACCCAATTAGTAAAAAAACCTGACACAAAAAAGTGGCGCGGGATTATTGAACAGTGGCGGAAAGAACATCCGCTGCGCTACCGCCAGCGCGATGGTGTGATCATGCCGCAATTTGTTATAGAGAAAATTTCAGAAGTGACACAAGGCGAAGCAATCGTTGTCACCGACGTAGGTCAGCATCAAATGTGGACGGCACAGTATTATAAATTCAACCAACCCAGGTCATTCCTAAGCTCCGGCGGATTGGGAACCATGGGCTATGGATTCCCCGCTGCACTGGGAGCGGCTATTGGCTGCCCCGATCGCGATGTGGTTTGCATCGTCGGCGACGGCGGCTTTCAAATGACGGCGTTTGAATTGGCGACAGCGGTAGAACACCAGATACCGGTCAAAATCGCCATCATGAACAATGGCTATTTGGGCATGGTGCGCCAATGGCAAGAGATGTTTTTTGGCGGCAGGTATTCGTTCTCACATCTTCGGGGCGGCAATCCGGATTTTGTAAAATTGGCCGAGAGCTATGGCGCTGTTGGATTTCGGACGCACAAACCAGACGAAATCGTGCCAATGCTGAAAGAAGCCATGAAGGTCAAGGACAAACCCGTGGTCATGGATTTTCTCGTCGCAGAAGAGGAAAATGTTTTCCCGATGGTACCGGCTGGCGCCGCATTGCCGGAAATGGTTGATTCAGAGTTGGAGGTAGGTTAAGATGAAACATACGATTTCGGTTTATTTTCACAATGATTTCAACGCGTTATCCAGAATCATAGGACTCTTTAGCGGCCGCGGCTTTAATATCGACAGCGTGAGTTTTGGCGAAGCGAAAGAGCCCGGGATGGCGCGCATGACCATTACCACCGAAGGCGATGAACAAATTATCGGGCAGATCAACAATCAGCTCGGCAAGATCGTCGATGTGGTCAAAGTCACGGATTTGACTTATGAGCCGTTTGTAGAAAGAGAGCTGGCGCTTGTTAAAGTCGCGTCAACACCTGAGACACGCTCGGACATTATCGAAGTTGTGAATGTTTTTCGAGCGAAAATCATCGATATTAGCCCCAAAAGCTTGACCATTGAAGCCACCGGCAAGCAGGACAAGGTCAACGCCGCCATCGGCATGTTGCGTCCCTTCGGCTTGCTGGAGGTTGCCCGAACCGGCAGCGTGGCTCTGGAACGGGAATTTAAGGGGGAAACATGAAAGTCTTAAATTCCAAAAAGACAAAATAATTGATGACAAAATGATTAAGAATC
>JBHHWX010000773.1:0-2489 GCA_046756745.1 bacterium
GGTCTTGCTCGGCGGCAACCGAAAAACGAAGCTTTCGTTTCATCCTACTTACTTTGCATCTTTGCATCATAGGTATGTGCTTTATCGCGTAGCTTCGCAAATACCTTATCCCCATCAACAACCTCACCGGCGTCACATTGCTTAGTACCAAGCGCAATTTTCTCTTTTAGCGCTTCAATGTCTGACACTTCCTGTAGAAGCTTAGCAGCTACAGCATCCTGCTCAGAAGGACTAAGCTGGTTAACTTTATTGATAGCCTGTTGCAGTAAATTGGTCATCAAAAAGTCTTTCAAAAAATCAGCGATTATCTGCGTTCATCAGCGTCCAAAATTTTACTCGGAGAACTGTTATGATAAGACAACGTTCAAGATCAGTCCGTCTTAATAACCGCCGCAATCCCTTTCAGCCGGTACACCGTTTTCCCTTCGGTAACGCTCGACTCATCGAAATCTTCACCCATTTCTTCAGCATGATGTTTTTCGCTGGCGATGACCTCTTCCTTCGTCATCTCGAGTTTTTCCACTTCGCCTTCGACGAGCGCCACACGCCCTTTCGCCGACTGCGGAAAGACGATCACATCATCCTCGACTTTGACCCGAATTTTCTCATCGGGATTTGCGCCGGTGATATCGATCCAACATCCCTTCATTGGACAAACGTCCTCAACCTTGCCGGACACAAGAACGGTTTTTCCGACATACTTGTCCGGAATTGCCAAGATTGTCGCGATTTCCGTTTTATCGGTGAGGGTTATGTCGGCTCCATATTTGTCGCCCGGATCAACCTGTTGGCTGCACGCAAAAATGAGTATCCCTGAAACGAAAAAAAGGTAAATCTTCTTCATAATTGAAACCTCCCTGAAATTAAGTGATTGAAAGAAAACAGCTCTATGCGCATAATATAAAAAAATATTCCAGGTTATCAATTAAATTCAGTTCATTTCTTTTAGAAATTATTTGTGCTGACCGAATGTTAAATTAAGAGAATCGACTCTATTTGAAAAACATCATTTGGAGAAACATGGATGAAACGATTTAGACTCCGAAGGATTCGGAAAGGATGGTTTTTTACAATTCTGTCGCAGAAATACGGCAGATGGTTTATCTGGGAATTAAGAAGATTTTTTGTACCGCTGGCCCTGTTGGTTGGTATCGTCAGCGTGTTAGTTTTTATCAGTACGAAGGATATTTCTTGGAATAACTGGAAATTAAGCGCTGGCTTCTATCGACAGGTTTTCTGTGAAGAAATACGCGACGGAACCATCAGGCAGCCTTTTAATGCCTGGTCATCTCTCATTTTTGTTCCCATCGGTCTCTGGATCGCAAGACGAGCGACTCTTGATAAAGTCGCTTCCCGGCGGCTTTCGCCAGTCAGACGCCACAAACGGTATGGCTACCTGTATGGTTTAGCGCTTATCATCACCGGTATTGGTTCATGGTTCTTTCACGCCAGCTTGACTTATGTCGGACACTTCGCGGACGTTACCGGGATGTATTTTCTCGGCGGGTTTCTGTTTACCTACGGATTATCACGCAAACTGCAACAGAATGCAACGGCTTTTCTCGGAGTTTATACGGCCGTGGTTTTGCCGCTGCTCGTCATTCAATGGTTTCATCCGTCAGCCAGTCGTTATGCTTTCGGCCTCCTCATTCTTGCAGCCTTGAGCATTGAGATTTTTTTGCACAAATCATTAAGCAACAAGTTGTTCATAGGCGCCCTGGTGAGCTTAGCCGTTGGATTTGGTATCTGGATTCTCGACGAGAAAGAGCTGCTCTGTTCTCCGCAGAGCTGTTTTCAAGGTCACGCTCTGTGGCATATTCTTACCGCTGTTTCTACTCTGTTATCGTATCTTTACTATCTTTCCGAAGGCCCCCGGGTCAACTGGAAAATCAGCACCCGGCCCGGTAGATATCAAAGCCTGCTTCGGTATAGTAAAATGTAAAATATGCCTTTCTGCGGTCCCTTCTTGAGTCATGCCTCAGTCACCGGGAAGGGCATTCGTTGCGAAGATTGGGGCTACCTCTTAAGCTTTTTTGGGTAAGTTGATGATATGGAAACAAAAGTAAAAATTATTCCAGTAAGATCTCATGGTTCCAACTATTAGAGTAATCTGAACAATCAAAATTGACGTGAAATTTCATAGCTTCCTGTAACCTTGAGCTGGTCGGCTATAAATGAGACAAATAATGTTAGGGTTCTTAATATCCTCGTTGCTAAGCCTATTATTTCTATTGATTTTTATACTAGTACGAGTTGGAAACGGTTTGACGGTTTCCAGTGACTTATCCGAAATGGCCGTAACTTGGACGACCATTAGCGGTTTTACAGCAACGGTCTTTACAATAATGCTTAGAGCAGATGAACTCAGGGATTAGTTATTTAGGGGGTTTTTGATGAGGTTCTAAGAAAAAACACAACTAGTAAGCCCGTCTATTTAGTGTCTGACCGAAAACTCAGAAATAAGCTCTAAGCCCCGTCCTCGGGGCGTC
>JBHHWX010000774.1:0-2485 GCA_046756745.1 bacterium
CGCCAAAGCCGCCCGAATCGCCTGCGTGCTCACGGTCAGCAGAGCGATCACCAGCGCCAACCCACCGGCCAAGGCAAATATCCACCAGCCGATGTCGATGCGGTAGGCGAAATCCTGCAGCCATTTAGTCATCACGTACCACGCCACCGGCCAGGCGATGAGGTTGGCCAACAACACCGGCTTGACGAAATCTTTCGACAGCATAGCGGTAATGTTCGACACAGTCGCGCCGAGCACCTTGCGAATCCCAATTTCTTTGGTCCGCTGTTCAGCGGTAAAAGAAGCGAGGCCTAAAAGGCCTAAACAGGTGATGAGAATGGCAATCAGGGAAAAGGTATTAACGATACGCTGGCTCTGCTCTTCCGCCTGGTAAAGCCCGGCGATATAGTCGTCCAGGAATTGGTATTGGAATGGAAACTCAGGAGCGAATTTTGACCAGCTCTCTTCCAAATAAGCAATTGTCTCCACAATATCTTTCGCGCGAATTTTGACTGAAAACGCATTGAAAAAGTCCGGCCAGTACATCATCACCAGCGGCTCGATCTCGTCGTGCAATGAGGCGATGTGAAAATCTTTGACCACGCCGATCACTTCCGCGTCAATGCGATTCAAACCAATCCGGTAAACCTTGCCAATCGCGTCTTCCGGCTCGACGATGCCCAGCTTTTTCAACGTGGATTCATTGACTATCATTGCTCTTTTGGCATCGGTCGACAACTCCGGCGAAAAGTTTCTTCCCGCCAGAAGCGTCAGGCCAAAATGGCTGAGATAATTGTCATCGACAAAATTGAGATTGATGCCAAACCGCTCCTTTCCGTCCGCCCCTCTCGGGTAGAGGGAGGTTTCAAAATCGTTCTCGCCGATGGGCGCCTCCATCGAGGCTGTGATGCCGCGAATTCTCGGGTAGGTCAGCCATTCGCTCCTTATCATTTTATATTGTTTGGTAACGGAGTTATCACTCATGGGAATCACAACGTTCAACTCCTTGTCAAACCCAAGATTTGCACTGCCGAAGAAATCGCGTTGCTTTTGCATAATTATCGTTCCGGTGATAAGCACGATGGAGATGCTAAACTGCGCCACTACTAATACTCTGCGCAGAAATTGCGGGCTCCTGGCTCTACGTGTATTTGCCTGCATTCCTTTCACAGCATCCACCGGTCGAAATCCTGAGAGCACGAACGCTGGGTAGATGCCAGAGATCACCCCGACAACCAGGGCAAGACAAAGCATGATGGCTAACGCAGAAAAATGATTCGCATACGTAAATGTGAGTGATTTCCCAATCAAGGCATTGAAAAAAGGGAGCATGAATTCAATGAGAACCAGGCTGACGAACAACGCGAAAAAAGCAAACAGAATGGATTCACTCAAAAACTGCCGCACCAGTTGCGCCCGAAGAGCCCCAAACACCTTGCGCACGCCCACCTCTTTCGCACGCCGCACAGAGCGCGCCGTCGCGAGATTCATAAAATTGATGCAGGCGATGAGCAGTACAAAGAAACCGATTGTGGAAAGGATATAAAGATTCGACACATGATTGTTCACGCCAAGTTCATCATTGATATGCGAGCGCAGGTGAATATCGGTCAGCGCCTGTAAGAAGGGGCGCCGGGAAATACTCGGAGCATGGGAACCATGCTGATTCATCACGGTGCTCATCTTTTGTTCCAGTACCGCAACGTTGGTTTCAGGTGGCAAAAGCGTGTAGGTGTAAACGCCGAAAAAGGCGCCCCATTGGTCTGGATCAAAGCCGACCACATCTCTTGTCACATTGTCGTAGGAGGCCAGAAAATCAAAGCTCAAATGCGAATTTGTCGGGACATCTTTGGCCACGCCGACGATGGTAAAATCCATCGAATTTTCAAAGCGAAGTCGTTTACCCACCGGGTTTTCTTCACCAAAATACATGCGCGCAGCAGCTTGCGACACGACGACTGTATTGGGTTGTCGCAAGGTTTCGTGGCTGTCGCCGAGGAGCAGCGGAAAGGAGAATATCTGCAAAAATTGCGGTTCGGCAAACGCGAACTGGGTCGCATAGATTTTTTTACCGTTCGCTTCAACCAACGCCTTTTCATAAAAATAGAACCGGCCGGTCACCTCGAACTCCGGGAAATCCTGCCGGAGGACCGGCGCCAAAGGGTGTTGTGTACCTGCGTTTCTGCTGATGCGGTCGTTGGTTTTGCTTTCCGTTGCAATGCGGTAAATACGCTCCGCGTTTTCGTGAAAACGATCGTAGCTGAGTTCCTTCTGAACATAAAGCACGATAAAGAGAAAGCAGGTCATGCCGATGGCCAGGCCAAATATATTGATAATGGAATAGCCTTTATGCTTCTTCAGGTTTCTCAAAGCCATTTTGAAATAATTCTTCAGCATAATTTTTCTCCAATAAGCAATGAACAGTGAGCAATCATTGATAGTTGCTGTTTGATAATTGTGTCAAGTGATCGTTAGTCATACCGCAGACTCTCCACCGGATTCGCCA
>JBHHWX010000775.1:0-2483 GCA_046756745.1 bacterium
TTTCTCTTGACTTTTTACATAGTATCTGCGAGGTGTTTTTTGCCGAAGCAATCTCATGCCGTGTCTAATAAGGAGATTGCTTCGCTGAGAAGCGCTCGCAAAGACATTAAAAATCAAGTTTTCGTTCAAACACTATTTAGCATTTTGCAACAGAAACTGTAGCTACATTCTCTGTAGATAAGTAAACTTCAAAACCGCACCGCGGTTCTTCAAATCCCAAATCGAGTGCTCGGAGCCGTGCTCTTCCGTGTAAACAAAAAACAGATCGCTCCCGGGCCGGTGGATGTAATTCACTCTTATATTCGTTGATATTCTGTTGTCCAAGCGATTATACTGAAAAAGAGCGTTTGCGCTCAACTTGGTTGAGAACGCATAAGAAAAGCGCATCGATGCCAGATCCGCGTTAAAATGGCCGTCCGGTACCTCGACGTCGTTGTGCGTGTAGCTGAGATTAACGGATAGATTCGAGCTGAAGGCCAATCCCAACGATCCGTTTAAACTCACCAGCGTGCCATCGAAAAAACTCTGAAAGAGGTTTTGCGTACTCAGGAACGCCGGCCGATTACGGCTCGTATTGGCAAACAGGCCGACTTGCCAATCGCGATAATTGCCCTGCGGGACAAAAACATCATCGGTTAAATCGAAGCCTTCATCTAATCGAGTGAAAGCCCTCACATAAAACAGTGTAAAAGCATCTCCGGAATTCCACTCAGGATTTATGGCCAAAGCTGTGTTCCAGTCTTGCAGGTCAAAATCGAGGCTGGTTAGATATAGGCCGCTCCAAAAGAAGTTGAGAGAGCGTAAACCGAGGAATGTCGGCCGGGCCGTGCTCCGAAAAAAGCCGTCGGTACGGCGGATGTCGGTACGTGTTATAAAGCCCATTTCAGCGTTTGCTTCCGGACCGATGGTGAGATGCTGTCCGAAAAAGCCTAAATGGTCGCTGCCGTAATCCACACTTAAGCGATAGGCGTAATCGTCGCCACCCTCTCCTGAAGTGAATGTTCTGGCCACAAATCCCTGCATATTCAATGTGCTGTGAGGCCAAAAAGACCAATCTGCGCCGATGCCTGTATTAGACGAGTGACTGGTGCGGCGATCCGTCAGGATGGCGCCGACATAGTTGTTGTTTCCGACGTCTCGTTTTACTCGTGCCACCGCGAAATTGGTGCGTGGCTCTCCGAAAGCACGGTCGGTCACCGTGTTGAGGAGGCCGATGGTTTGCTGCCCGATTCGTCCCGAAAGCCGCAGTCCGACAAGCAGTGGGACTTCGCCGTCATCCGAAATACCGATGCGGCGCGAGAAGAAAAGCAGAAAGGGGGGAGGCTCGAAAAAACCTCGGACCCCGAATTCATAAATGCCGGCGTTCTCTAGGAAAAAGTCGCGTTTTTCCGGGAAGAAAAGATCGAACCGGGTAAGGTTGACTTGCTCGTCGTCGATTTCTACTTGGGCAAAATCCGTGTTTATGGTAAGATCTAAAAGCATTCCTGGGACCACTTCCCATTTGGCATCCAGACCGACGTCCACTTCGCGATCGCTGTCCAATTCATCGTCCTCAATCTCTCTTGTCATCCCAGTGAGAGCATACGGTTTGATCTCTAAATTGAGGCTTTGTCTCGGCAAACCTACCATGCCGTATAAATGGCCAGCTTTACTTACCCGTTCAAAGCCCTGGTTATTGCGCGACCAAGCGCTCCACAGGACTTCCTCGTTTTTGTGACGAATGATGCGGTATACATTGAATCCCCACGGTTCATTTTGCGGATTAGAAGGATACCTGAGTGTACGGAACGGTATTGCGATCTCCGCAGACCAACCTTGCGGAATGCGTTTGGCTGCGACTTTCCAAACAGCTCGCCAATCGATGTTGAACTCGCGACCTTCTTCCGTGAGAAGAGCTTCGAACTCGGCCCCATTTGAATTGGTAGCGAAAACCACTGCGTTGCGATGGTCGTGAAAGGGGTCTAAAAGAATGGCTACGGCATCGTCGCTGCCAAATTGCGGCTTGCCGATAAACGACGTTTCCATAATTTTATCACGCTGCAGGGTACGTGAGATAATTTTTTCGGGACGTTTGTCGTATGCTGTGACTCCGATGTAAAGGGTTCCCGTGTCGAATATGACGCGAATCTCCGTTTTTTCCGTTGCTTGCGCACCTTCGATAGGCTCGCGCTGCCGAAATCCGGTTGCCACTTCTGCTTTTTGCCAAGCGTCCTCGGTCAATAAGCCGTCGACATCCACTTTGTGAAGTTCTCCGTCCCCAAGTCTTAGGGCATGTACCGAAGGCGGTTGTTTCTCTTCGTTGTAAGAAAAACTCGCCTTGGTTATCCAAAGGACAACACAACTTACAAAGAGTCGTATAAATAGGAAAAAGACGAGCGGCAGTTTTGATTTATGACTCATGTTCTTGCGATATGCCTCGCTTTTCATATACTTAAGCCGAACGAGCCCCGCAAAAGCGCGGGATTTAACAACCTGAACCAAAA
>JBHHWX010000776.1:0-2477 GCA_046756745.1 bacterium
TTTTTGGCAAGACTTGAAATCACAAATCGCAAAAGCCCAATGCACAATTTCCGAAATCTCAAACAAAACAAAAGTAAAGTTTTTAAAATGGTCTAGAGGCTGTTGTTTTGTTCATTGTGATTTGTCGTTGAGATTTATTTGGGATTTAGGATTTGGTGTTTGATATTCGGACGGTGTGGAATTTTTCAACAACGCGTCTGATTCTCGAGAATCTTCCATGCCGTGCCAAGCAATGCAATTACGCCCCAATGTCTTCGCTTGATAAAGGGCGTCATCAGCCTGTTTTATCAGCTCCTGAGCCTCCGTTGAATCTTCCGGGTAAACGGCTAATCCGAGTGAAATGGTGATTTTTCCGTTAGGCTGTGAGACCTCATTTGAAAAATTCGTTTTTTCTATTTTCCTGCGGAGTTTTTCGGCGACGTTTCGCGCCTGATCTTTCCCGATTTCAGGCAGTAAAATAATAAACTCTTCACCGCCGAATCGTGCAAACAAATCCGCTTTTCTCAAGATGTTTTCCAGTGTTTGCGCTACTTGTATCAGAACTTTGTCTCCCATCAAATGGCCATTTAAGTCATTATAGATCTTAAAGTGATCGATATCCAACATGATGATTGATAAAGCACGTTGATAACGTTTGGCTCTTTGGAGCTCTCTTTCGTATCGTTGGTTAAAGTAACGTCTGTTGAACATATTCGTGAGCTCGTCCCGCATCGACAGTTTTTTTGTATGCTCAAATAATATAATTTTGCTCAACGCATTGGCGAATTGAGCCATGATGTTACTGATATATTCGATCTCGTCTTCGTAAAACGAATCCGGTTTTTCGCGGTAAAGGTTCACAACTCCGAGAAGCCGTTCTGATTCGGCGAGCAGGGGTAGGGAAAGAAATGAGCCGGTCTTTTTAGCACAGAGATCAGACAAATGTTCATGACTCTCAGATAGGTCGGCTAAATAGATTCTCTGCCCGGATGAAATAACTCTTGCGAGGAAGGACTCTCCATTTAAAGAATAAGTTTGATTTTGTTGTTTGTTGGTAAACCCAAAATGACTGGTCAGTCTGAGTTGTTCGGAATGGCCTCGATCCCCATTAAACAACCATAAGGAATAGTGCTTGACGATGATTTTGTCCCGGAAAGTATTTTTAATAAACTCCAGAAGTTCATCAAAGTTTTGGAGCTTTCCAATAAACGACGTCATCGCGTAGAGATTCGAAATCTGTAATAACTGTGTTTTTAAATCGTCGTAAGCTTTTTCAATCTCGCCAAATTGTTTTTTGAGGTCTGCAAACTTTTGTTGCAAAGCTTGGAGTTCTTTATTGTCCATAATGTTTGATTCATTCATCTACAACCCGATCACAGGGTATTAATCTTTTGTTGACAGGATAACAGGATAAACCGGATTTACAGGATTTGTGATTGGTTACCTATCGAGAGTGCAAGCCGCAACCAAATAGAAAACTAAAATAGAACACGTGAACCCTACAGAACGTCAATTAACCGGCGTCTCTAATGTCTCCCGGTTTGTCGCTATCGAGATATATTTTATCATTGTAGAATATTTATTGAGAAGGGATTCCACCGGATTGATTCTAATGGTAAAATTGTAAAATGGATTTTTATTGGCGCTGAAAAAACAAACTTTCAAAGGGGCTTTGGAAAGCTGAAATAAAGTGATACAGAGCAGATCGATATTGAATGTGAGATCTAAGGCTAAATCGTAGCTCATGTTTGCGAAGTGACTTTTTAACTGCTTTTTGGGTAAGCCCAAAAAGTTCAAATCATCATTTGAATAAGGCAAAATATCCACATCTAAACGATTATCTACAAAACTCACCATTTCAAGTTTTGTGATGACGGTAATTCGCCATTGGGGTTGTTGTTCTCTCAACGTCTCGAGTGAGTTCAGAGCAACGCCAAACTGTTCAATTTTGGCGGGCATAAAGATCAGAACTCTTTGTGTCTGAGCTAAATGCTCAAAGATGGCGATCGTAGGATTTTTGTCTGTGAAATTATTTTTAAACTTGAGGAGAAATGCAAATGCGTTTTGTAGTAAAGTATTTAACATAGTATTTATTTTTATGAAGTGAGCAATACTTAATATAAAGAAAAATAACTCAAGGAGTCAACAGCTATTTACACTAAAATTTTGTATCTAATTGAACGGCGATTCTTCTGTCGAGACGTCCCGTAATCAAGTCTGGCCCCGAGCCGATCGTTTCTACGTCATCGCGATAGGTTTCAGAATACTTCACGTTCATTTCTGTGTACTTAAACGGTTTAATTTTTACTAAAATAAACCATCGACTCCCTTTCCCAAATAACCCCCGGTTTGTGATCACACCTGGCAGGTCGTTTTCATACTGGAAAATGCGGGCGTCAAATGATTCGGTATCAAAAAAAGTCATTCTTGCTGTAAAGTGAAATCGAGGAGTAGGGGAATATTTTATGTGCTGATACAAAAGAATACCCCTAGCTTTT
>JBHHWX010000777.1:0-2476 GCA_046756745.1 bacterium
TCCCCAAGAGGAATGGATCTCGATCCGGACGACGAATATCATTGAACGCTTAAACGAATAAGGTTAGATTGTGAGAGGAACGAACCACAATCTGAACCGTTTGTTGTACAAGCCCGGTTATTGAATCGGTGCATGTCGTATAAGAAAATATATAAAGGGTTTGAGCTTTTTGTGATGGCATTTGGAAGGGAGAGATGCCAAAAGAGGGGTTGATTTCAGTTCCGGTATAAGTCTCGGGGCATCAAAGCAGGATCTCTTGAGCCTTTCCCCCGAATTTTAGACGAGCCGGGGCCTTAGGCATTATGCTGCCATTTCTAATTACTCGGATGGCCTTGTCTGTTAGATCACCGGGACGCTCTCCATTTCCAAGGACCTGCCCGGCAAATACCTTGACATAAGCTCAGGCCGTATCCTCGTTTTGATGATCTTCATCACCCCCCCACAGGATTGACAGACAAACTGAGGACGTCGTCTTAACCAGGCCAGGACCCGGTTTGTATTGATGCCAGTTAAGGTCTGAAGCAAAATAATCAGGCGCTTGCTGTTGGGATGAAGAAAGCCAAAATTCCGTGTTCTCCTGAAACCTTTAGGCAAGACATGCTGAAGGATCAACCTGAGAAATGCTATTCCCGAGAGCGTTCGGATCCTTGTCATTTTGCTCTTGCTGTCCTGGTAGCGAAAGCTCACCCGGCCATCCTGGCACGCCACAATGTCTTTCTCCTGGAGAACCCCCTTGTAGAGGTAGCGACCGAGGTAGACCAGGGCCTTCTGACCATTGCCCGCGAATTTGCAATCGACCACCCAAGTCTTTGACGTGCAGGCAGGCAGCTTGATCTGAGCCTTCTTTATCGCAGCAAGCATTTTAGCCCGGAAGACTTTAGCCAGGGCTTTGTGATTGAAAAGATAATGTTTCTTTCCCCGTCGCTCTTTTGTACGCCAGAGCCGTTTTTCCGGATCAATGGCGCCAGCGGGCATGACCAGATGCACATGCGGGTGGAAATCCAGACGGCGTGAATGGGTGTGCAAAACAGCCATCGCACCGGCCCTTCCCTGAAGGGCTTTGTCATTCTGAGCGAAGGTTTTTACCGTTTCCCAGGCACAGGCCATCATCATGGCGTAGAGTCGCCGTTGATGCTGCCAGGCCAATGCCCGAAACGCTTTTGGAATGGTAAAGGTGATCAGGAAATAGTCGGCAGGCACCTCTTTTTTTAGTTGCCTCTCCAACCATTGCTGACTCTCATGACTCTGGCAGTGTGGACAATTCCGGTTCCCGCAGGAGTGCGGGACAAAGCGTGGTTTTTCGCAATCATTGCATTGTGCCAACATGACGGGGCTTTGTGTGCTGCGACAGTCCTTCATGACCGACAGCGCTTTGAGATGGCTGGGCAGGATGGAATCTTGATCGGTGGTCATCAACTCAGCACCAAAGCGCTCAATGATGGATGAGAGTCTGATCATCTGACGCCCCCCCATGAAATGGAGAAGCCGCTCATCAAGTCATTGATGCGTTGATATGCATTCTGGTTTGTATGAGATGTCAGATGGGTGTATTTGGCCGTGGTTAAAATACTATGGTGGCCCAGGATTTTTTGGACTTCGAGCAGATCAACCCCCGCCTCAATCAGATGCGTTGCATAACTGTGACGCAGGCTGTGGGGTGTAATTTTTTTTTAAATCCTAAAGACTGCGTCACCTTGCAAAGCGTGGTTTGAACCCCGCCCCGATCCAGTGGACTCGTTGCCAGATGGGCTGACTTCAACCCGCCATGACGATTGGGAAACAGCAAGGTCGGATGACGATGGACAGACCAGAAACGACGCAGCAGATCCAGAGTCACCTCCGGAAGCGGAACCAAACGGTCTTTATTGCCTTTGCTGTCTCGTACGTGCACCCGCAAGCGGGTTGCATCGATATCGGCGATCGTGAGACGCAAGCCCTCACCCAAACAGAGACCCAGACTGTATAGGACAAAGTAAAACACCCGATAACTGAGTCTTCTGGTCGCCACAAATATCTTCCCGGCTTCCTCAACAGTGACAATATCGGGTAGGCGTTGGACCTTGGGCGGCTTGATCAGACCGACAGCCACCCAGGGTTTACGAAGCACATGGGCGTAGAAAAACTTGAGCCCGTGCAGATCAAGTTTGACCGTGCTCCACGAATGGGTCTCAAGCAGACTGGAGAAATAATCAAGCAGCTGCGCTTCAGACAGATCGATAATCTCATGCTCGAAATAGGTTCCGATCCGTCGGATGGCACGGGAATAGGCCGAAACCGTTTTAGGCTGAAGCCCTTTCATGCGAAGGTGTTTTAGATGGCTTTCGTAATTCCTCTTGAAATGTGTTGTAGATGATGTTTTCATGGGCCTGTAACCTCACTTGTTATTGGATGCACCCGCTTCTTGGAGGGATGAGGTTACATTTTAGAATAGTTGGCTATGGAATGTCTTTTCTCCGCGATAGCGGCTTCGTTCAAC
>JBHHWX010000778.1:0-2467 GCA_046756745.1 bacterium
CTGTACGGCGTAAAGGTGCCGCGCGGCAGCCGCAAAACCGTGTGCAAATTGCAATCCTGCATGAGAATCTCAAAGACCTCGCCGGCTTTGGTTTCGAACAGCACGTTATCGGGTAAGACCATGGCAGCGCGGCCACCCGGCTTGAGAATGTTGACCACGTGCTGCACAAAGTTGAGCTGCTTATTGCTGGTTTCGATGGAGAAATCATCGCGCACCGGCGCCTGGTTTGCGCCTTTGGTGCCAAACGGCGGATTGGTGAGCACGCAGTCGTAACGCTCGCCGCGCTCCGGTTCATAAATGCTGTCGCCCAAATAGATTTTCGGTTCCAGCCCGTGCAGATAGAGGTTCATCAGAGAAAGCCGGCGGGGACGCGGCACCAGTTCCTGGCCGTAATACGTGCCTTTTTTGACGCGCTGCCAGTCCTTGCGGTCGATCTGCGCGCCGTTGCCGGTCTTGTCCATCAGCCACTCGTAAGCGCACACCAAAAACCCGCCGCTGCCGCACGCCGGGTCGCAAATGGTAAACTCCGGGTGCACCCGCGGATCAGGCTGCATCACCCGCTCGATGGACTGAATGAGCACACGCGGGGTAAAATACTGGCCCGCGCCTTTCTTCCCTTCGCTGGCGGCCTTTTCCAGCAACCCCTCAAACGCCTGCCCCTTGACGTCCACATCCATCTCCGTCCAGGCCACATCGTCGATCATGGTGATGAGCCGTTTCAGATTCACCGGATTGTTAAACCTCGGCATGGACTGTGCAAAGATGTCCCCCAGTAAGCCGGACGCCTCCCGCAGTTTTCGCAAAATCTCGGAGTAATGATCGGTGAGGTCGGTGGCGGAGCGTTCTTTCAGGCTGTGCCAGTCGAACCCAGCGGGAATGGTCACGCCCTTTTCATCGGCCATTTTCAAGAACAGCAGGTACGTGAGCTGCTCGATGTAGTCCCCGTAGTCGATGCCATCGTGACGCAGGGTGTGGCAAAAGCCCCAGAGTTTGTTGACGATGTCGGTCATCAGGCAGAGTCGCTGAGGATTTGCTGGATCTGTTGTTTCAATGGCTGCAGTTCGTTTTCCACAATAAACCAGATAATGCTGACATCGACACCGAAATATTCGTGTACGATACGATTGCGGATGCCGGCGATCTTGTTCCAGGGAATTTGCGAGTATTTTTTTCGGAAGGCGTCGTTTAATTGTCGACTGGCCTCGCCGATGATTTCGATGTTACGGACTACGGCATCAACCGCCATCGAGTTGGTGATGAAATCATCGAAGCTCATGTCTCGGGTATATTGCTCGATTTTGGTGATGGCCTCGAGCATATCCTGAAAGACAATTTTCCAGGAGCGTTTAGACATGGATCAGGTCCTCCAGAACAAATGGCAGCTTATTGGGCTTGATGGCGTTTTTCGATACCAGATCGACTTTTACACCGAGTAGCGCCTCCAACTCCTCGGCTAAACTTACAAAGTCCAATCCTATCGGCTGTTCAAACTCGACCAGAATGTCAAGATCGCTCTGTTCCTCGGCCGACCTGTTGGCGTAAGAACCAAAAATTCCGAGATGTTTGATTTTATATTTTTTCTGCAAAGCCGACTTGTGTCGCGCCAGGGTTGTCTTTAGCTCCTCGAGATTTTTCATAGAGTACCTTAATGAGTTGTTTGAGTTATGCATGTTTGTTTTGAGGAAGATAAAGCTTTGAGTTGTAAATCTCAAGAGATCGCGAGCAACGGCTAGCTTCGTTTATGCTGCAATTCGGTAATTAATCTCCTCAACCACTGTCTGCAAATCTTGACCAAAAATCTTCCTGGCCTTGCCCAGCCCGCCATTCCGTTCAAACACCGGCGCGACTTCAAAATCGTCCATTTCAAGGCTCAGGTTTTGAATCAAGTGCTCTTTGATGAACCCGAGCCATTTTAGCTGCTCATCATCAAAAGATTTCCCGGCCATGAATTTTTCCATCGCCTGGGTGACGCGCTCCTCAGCGTTAAAGATGGGTTCAGCTTCTCTGGCGGCGTGTTTCACCATTGAAATGATGTCAGCAAGCGCTTTGTGATAAACCCGCTCATGGGCTTTTTGTAACTTTTCAGGCGGAAATTTATTCTTTCTCAGATTTTTTCTCAACTCCTCCAACACTTTTGTCTCCCATTCTTTGGGTCTCTCCATGAGAATTTGTATGGCAGCAATCTGAGCCTGGTTAGCTTTTACAAAGTTCGCAAATGCATCCAGGTAATCTTCCGCCGTCTTATCGTCTCCAAAAAGTTCCTCGGACGTTACCTGATCTTCCAATTCATACGCTTTATAAAACTCTCGTTTAGCTCGCGGATAATTGACGAGTAAATCCTGAAAATCTTTATCCTGGAGCAGCTTCATCATTTCGGTGAAATCGTTAGCTATCCGGATGGGCAGTTCATCCGCGAACAGGTTAATATCGCCATCTTTGATATAAAGTGCAAATTTCTCCCGCGCCT
>JBHHWX010000779.1:0-2464 GCA_046756745.1 bacterium
AATAATCAAGCAACTGCGCTTCAGAGAGATCGACAATCTCATGATCAAAATAGGCTCCGATCCGTCGAATAGCACGGGAATAAGCCGAGACTGTTTTAGGCTGAAGCCCTTTCATGCGAAGGTGTAGGAGATGGTTTTCGTAATTCTTCTTGAAATCTGATGCAGATGATGGTTTCATGTTCGTATAACCTCACAGTTGTTGGATGAACCCTCTTCTTGAAGGCCTGAGGTTACATTTTAGAATAGTCGGTGCTGGGATGTCTTTTCTCCGCGCTAGCGGCTTCGTTCAACCGATTGTTGTACAAGCCCGGTTCAGATTGTGCGGTGGATTGCGTATAAGAAAATATATCTTGAAGTTGGTTTGTTGTGCGGGTATTTCAGAAGCAACATTGCCAGAAGGGAGATCTATTTCGATGCCCTTGCAGTCCCAGCATAATCTCAGCATCGAAAAAAGGATAAGCCGAGCCTTTCAGGCGAATTTTGAGCAAGCAAAGCCCTTAAGGCCATATCATGCCATTTTGCAAGATCGGGTATGCACTTGAAATTACATCACCTAAACTCCCTCCATCTCTCTGAGTTTTCCGGGAATGCCCAAAAACCTAAGTTCAGGCCGTATCATCGTTTTGATGATCTTCATCAGCCCCCCACAGCATTTGCACCTGAACTTTGGACGCGCTCTTAAGCAGGCCAGAGCCCGATTGACATTGATGCCGCACAAAGTTTGAAGCAAAACAATCAAGCCCCTGCTGTTCGGATGCAAAAAACCGAAATTCCGAGTCCGCCTAAATCCCTTGGGCAACACATGCTGCAGAATCAATCTCAGAAACTCGACACCTGATAGCGTTCGAATCCTGATCTTTTTGCTCTTGCTGTCCTGGTAGCGAAAACTCACCTTGCCATCATTGCAAGCGACAATATCTTTCTCCTGAACAACCCCCTTGTAGAGATAACGACCGAGATAGATTAAGGCCTTGTCCCCCTTGCCCGCGAATTTGCAATCGACCACCCAGGACTTGGGATAAGACCTCGGCAGTTTGAGCTTAGTCTTGTGAATAGACTCAAGCATTTTGGCCCGGAAGACTTTTGCTAAAGCTTTGTGACAGAACAGATAATGTTTCTTCCCCCGCCTCTCTTTAGTCCGCCAGAGCCTTTTTTCTTGATCAATCGCACCGGCGGGCATCACCAGATGCACATGCGGGTGATAATCGAGTCTGCGAGAATGTGTATGCAAAACAGAAATAGCCCCCGCACGTCCCTGAAGCGCCAAGTCATTTTGAGCAAAGGTTTTCACCGTTTTCCAGGCACAGCCAAGCATCATGTCGTAGAGCACACCTTGATGCTGCCAGGCCAAAGCCCGAAATGCCGCAGGCAGGGTAAACGTAATCAAAAAATAATCGGCCGGCACCTCTTTTTTAAGCTGACGTTCTAACCACTGCTGGCTCTCATGACTCTGGCAGTGAGGACAATTGCGATGGCCGCAGGAGTGCGGAACAAAACGTTGTTGTTCACAATCATCACATTGAGCCAGGATCACCGGACTTTGAGAACTGCGACAGTGCTTCATCGCACAGAGCGCCTTAAGATGGCCGGGCAGAATCGAAGCCCGCTCACTTGCAATCAGCTCAGCAGCAAAGGTCTTAATAATGGAAGCGAGTGTAATCAAAGGACCGCCCCCCATCCAAAAGAAAAACCACTCATCAAGGTATTGATACGTTGATAGGCATTCCGGTTTGTATAAGAAGTCAGATGGGTATACTTGGCCGTGGTTAAAATACTGTAGTGGCCCAGGATTTTTTGGACTTCCAGCAGATCAACACCCGCCTCAATCAGATGGGTTGCATAACTGTGACGCAGGCTATGAGGCGTAATTTTTTTTTAAATCCTAAAGACTGCGTCACCTTGCAAAGCGTGGTTTGAATCCCGCCCCGATCCAAAGGACTGCTTGCAAAACGGGCCGACTTCAAACCGCCATGACGATTTGGAAACAGCAAAGTCGGGTGCCGATGCACTGACCAGAAGCGACGCAGCAGATCCAGGGTCGTTTTTGGCAGAGGCACCAAGCGGTCTTTATTGCCCTTGCTGTCACGCACATGCACCCGTAAGCGGGTCGCATCGATATCGGCAACCGTGAGTCTCAGGCCCTCACCTAAACGAAGACCCAGACTATAAATGACAAAGTAAAACACCCGATAACTGAGCTTTTCAGTTGCCAGAAAGATCTTCTTCGCTTCCGAAATTGTGACAATATCGGGCAAGCGCTGAGCCTTGGGAGGCTTGATCAGACCGACAGCGACCCAGGGTTTACGAAGCACATGGGCATAGAAAAATTTTAGCCCGTGGAGGTCGAGCTTGACCGTGCTCCATGAATGGGTCTCAAGTAGGTTTGAGAAGTAATCAAGCAACTGCGCTTCAGAGAGATCCGTCATATCATGATCAAAATAGGCTCCGATCCGTCGAATAGCAC
>JBHHWX010000780.1:0-2463 GCA_046756745.1 bacterium
CCCAACAACAAAGCCAAAATTGTCGTAATTACTAAATTCTTAACCATGTCGTATTTTCTCCTTTATTGATTCGAGATGACTTCAAACCAGCCTTCTGTGTAATCATGTAGCATGTCAAGAAATTTCTGATCTTGACAGCGGGCGTTGATGAAGTCACAGAACGAATTCATCATATTTATCGCGTCCCCTTTACGGTCCTCTAACTTCTCCAACCGCTTGAGACTGAGGATGATAGAACGCATACTCTTAAGAATCTCTGGGAACTTCACGTCTTCCGGGTCAAGCCCATCCAAGCGCTGCGATAATTTCGACAGCGCATTATGCGCCGCCAAGATTCCGCTGCGCGCAGTGGTCGAGTGCTGCTCCTTTTTCTGCTGCCAATGATAGCGCTTACTCCATCCCGAGAGGGTTCCTTCGCTGCACCCGTACTTTTTCGCAAGCTGTGTAAACGTGAGATTATTATAGACATAATCCGTCTCACAGTTCTTGCGCGTAAATGCTGAGTACGCCATTTCATTTCATAATCAGTTGCGTGTATATGCTGTTTACCAACAGACCCAAAATTAAAGTTAAAACCGTCCAACTAATTCTGGTCAAAACGTTGAGCTTCTGTTCGATCATATCAACCCGGCGTATAAGCCCCTTGTTACCATTGTCGCCGCAAAGCTTCTTTTTTAAGTCCGCGATGTCGCTGGTATTTTCTTCGGTCTGAAAAACAATTCTGTCGTTCGCCATAGCTGCAAATGCCCCAGGTTGTTAGTTCAGAAAATGTTTTTGAACGTATGAAAAGATCATAAGAGCCAGTTGCAAAGAATCCTCGACAAATTCCTCGGCGCCTTCGGACGGAATATCAAACTCATCTTTGGCCAATTGCAGCAATTCCGCTTTCTCGGTTTCATCCAAATCGAGCAGCTCATCATCAACTTGCGATATACCCGTTAAGGCCGCTGGTATTTTTGTCACCGGCTGAATAAAATTGACGATTTCACTCAGTTGGAATTTTCCGTCTGCAAAAGTTTTCCCGAGCGCGTTGCCGAACGATGCTCCGAAACGAAACAAGTCTTTAGTTTCTTCGATACCGATTTGAGTCTTCTCCATTTTTTACCTCTTTGTTTAAATAAAAAAGCCCGGCCAATACACGCCTGAACAAGAGCTCAAGGTAACATGGCCGGGTCCCGGCGTTTTCTTGGACACGATAAACTTACTTAGTTATACAACAACAAACAAAAATCAAGCTCGTGTCTTTTTCAAAATATTGATTTTTTATTTTTTCGGATAAAGCCCTTTTAAGTCCTCTCTTTCGAGTACTTTCTCGATACTCAAAAAATGAAAATCACATTTCAAACACTTTCTATAGCGCTTGCAGCGGTTGCGATTCATATGCAATCGAGCATAAACTTTCGTTTTCGCTTCACACTTTGGACATGAGATCGTCATGATGATTCTCCTTTGTTGTTAATCTGGGCTATCGTAAACCAACAGAAACGATTCTTTCAGTTGATTCACACATTTGATTCTCCCGGTAATGGATGACTTCGCGCAAATTCTAAGATGATTTTAATAAACGAGTCCGGCACCTCACAAAATATGTCGTCCTTTATCAAGTCTGACCAGTTTGTATAAATCTCATAATGCTCTCTTTTGGCGTCATGATAATAGTCTCTTTCACGATCTGTCATTTCGCGCGTTATAAAATGCAGCGACGTTAAAAACCCTTTCGCCTTGAGGTTCCTCGCAGACCAATTTGCTACATTCATGAGGACGCGCACATCCTTATCTCTGCGGTAAAAATAACAAGCCTTTGGCATCATATTAACCTTTTATCCTTTGATATTCCTTTTTCGCCTTTTTAAGCAGAGAGCTACTTGCCTATATCTGCCATTTTCTCCGCAAGAGATTTTTTCAATCTCTGCATTCGCTCCCAAATTTGTTTTTGTTGATAGCGATATTTAGCGTCATTAGAATAATAGAAGTATTTGTTAAACTGCTTTTCGAGATAAGTCAATTCTATTTCCTCGTTATTAAATGGCTTTCTCATTCTTCTCCTCAATCGTTTTCTGTTTCCTGTCATAAATAGCCCTCAACGCCTCAAACAATTTCCAGCCGTCGCGCCGGGTGAGCCAGTTAAATTTATCGTGATTGCTGCCGTTGAAAGGAATATCGTGCTGGCAAACCTTGCGCGCCAGTCCCCACATTTGATATTCTTTCCACTCGAGTAAGTGCATATATTTAAGAATCTTGCCGCGCATCTTACCGGAAACCCGCATGTTAGGAATATTCTTCGTTCCTCGTTCTTTACATAGTCGTTCCATTTCATCGAGACATGAACCCGCCTCGGTTGTCGTCAGCGCCTTGATGCTATGTTTGCCGGTGATTTCTTTTACAAACAGATGCAAATCAAATACATCCATTTCTAAGCGTTTCGCCAGGACGTGTATTTTTGCCTTATGTCCGTTGGTAGCC
>JBHHWX010000781.1:0-2459 GCA_046756745.1 bacterium
GTTGGACATTATTATCCCAAAAAGGTCTTTTTTATACAAATTTATTCGGATCGCACGGTGGGGCATTATTGAATCCTCTTCGTATCCAGAAGGAGATGCATGGAAATTTAGTGAATGTAACGCCGTCTAAGAAAGAAGAACAGCGAAACCTCTACAAAAAATCCTATGAAAATGAGATACGACATTTTCTCAACTGTATCCGAAATTCCGAAAAGCTGATTTCCAGCGGCGAAGAGAGCTTAGAACGGATGCGTATCGTTGATGCTGTCTACGAGTCGGCGAGAACGTCGAGTGAAGTGAAGCTATGAGAAATAATATGTTCCTGATTCTCCTGAGCGGGTTTTTGTTCAGTATTTCTCTACCGCCATTTCGCATCGGCGCAGCGGCATACTGGGCTTTAGTGCCTTTTTTTTTCTTGTTGAGAGAAAAAAACGCCTCGCAGGCCTTTTGGTGGGGGGGGTTATCTGGAGCTTTTATAGCTGTAAGCTCTCTAAATTTTATGTCTTTTAACACACTGACGGGATGGGTAAGCGCAATAATCGTAAATTCGGCTTACTTTGCAATCTATTCGCTTATACATGTCTGGCTTGCTCAAAAAATGGGTTCGAAATTTATTTTCATTGTTGCATTTCTTTGGACCGGGATTGAATTTCTCAAAACTCAGTTTTTCGGGGGAGAGTTGTCTTGGGCGAATTTGGGGTATACACACCCGCAATACCTTTTTATTTTAAAAAATGCGACAACCTTAAATTTGTTCAGCGTTTGTTTCTGGCTTGTATTAATCAATTTTCTTATTTATTCTATTTTAATCGATCTCGGTAATAAACGAAAAGTGATATGGCTTATCACATCAATTTTAATTCTGTTACTACTGCCCAAGTTTTTAGAAAACCGATCGATGCCGAAGCCGCAGAAAATATATGATAAATTTGAAGCCGCTTTTGCGGCGTAGGTCACACAAAGCCCTAAAAATACTCTGTTTGACCCTATGCCTTTTGGCTGTTCCGTTGCTTTTACGCAGCCAGAACGATCACTATTTCACGCTCAGTAACAGCGTCGCCAGGCCGCTCGCCATGGGAGGGGCTTATACAGCCGTGGATGACGACTTAGCCGCTTTGGGATATAACCCGGCGGCCTATTTTGTCAACTCAGATAAAGACATGCAACGAGTCACTTTTTTCTTCAATCCGGTTTCTCCATTAATCGGCGGCATCAAAAACAGTGATATTTTTCAAGGTGAAGGTTCTAAGTTTGACGATATTCTCTTGTCGCTCGGATTGTTGATGAAGTCGGTTTCGATCTCTATCGAGTCGCTCCAAATCGGCCTTCTACTTGGCGAACAAGCGATAAATTTACCCGCTGAGATTGCTACAAATAATTTATTCAGTGTGGATGGCTTCCGCCAAAACCATTATCATTCGCTGATCACACGTTGGCGGCTAGCGGATAAAGTCTCTTTAGGAGGAATGGCCAGTCTCATCGTCATGAGCGACCCGTCCGACCCGCTCAAGCGACAAAGCAAGCTCGGAATCAGTTATGGAATCTTGTTGCGTCCGCGGGAAAATCTCAATGTCGGGGTTTCATTCTTTAATTTCCCGGATACTCTGAAACAATTTCGATTACCTCTCGAAAGAATGGTCGATGAATCGGTCAATATCGGTATTTCCTATCTTTTGCCCACGGGCTCCCGATTTTCTGTAGATTTACGCGATTTAGGGGAAGAATCCGATGACGTCTTCCGGGAATTCCATTTTGGTTTCGAGCAGACGCTTGTCTCGCAACTCGCTTTGCGTGTCGGTTTTTTCCGAAAACGACGCGAAGGAAATGTTTTCAGTTTTGGAGTCGGTTTATTTAACGGCGCCCGTCTCTTTAATAATTCCCTAAACAAATATGATAATTTTATGCTCAATTATGCCTTTGTTTACGAAGAAGATGCCGTTGTTGATAAAAAATGGCATTTCTTAACAATTTCATTTCGGAAGTAGGATGGAGAAGATGAAGCGTCGCCGATGTTTTGGGGCCGGTTGTTTTGTGAAAATGAAGGCGCCCCCTGGGAACTTTGCAGATCGTGCTAAGTAAGACTCATGAGGTTTTTTACAACAGTGACGATTTTCTTAAATGTGACTTTTCTGCTGTGCGGATCACCTAATTCTAGTCTGGCTCAACAATCTAATCTTGAATTATTCGTCAGTGTTACCGATAGTTTACTTGAACACGTCATTGATGAAGTGAGCGAAAAGGTGCAAACGAGACTCAAATTGAGAGCGCTAAAACCGAAAACGGAAAATGATTGGTTTCTCGAAAGTCGTTTGTTCAAAATATTTGAAAAAAAAACCAGTGCGTCTTATTTTCTCGAGCTTGAAGAAGATTCGGTTGCAATTCATGGGAAACTCGACTCAGCATCTGTTTTTGAATATAAGATATTGAATATCGGTACCCAGTATTTGCCGGACTCGAGG
>JBHHWX010000782.1:0-2455 GCA_046756745.1 bacterium
ACATATTTTTAACTCCTCGTAATTAGTTATTATATCTTTCTTTTCAAACTGCGCAGCCGCTCCAAAATTTCCTATAACCTTTGTCCGCAGAGAGAACCCATAACACCAAAAATGGAAAGAGCTTAGACTGCAAATAGTAGTTTTTGCATTGTCCAATCATTTCAAATTGTGAGTTTCAGCGTCGGGCATAATCCTCAAATTCTTTTTCTAAATGAGCTTCTTCACTTCGACTCATCAACTTCAAATCCAACTCCAGCAAAGCATTTTGTAGTTCTTCATTAAAAGTCTTTGGCTGCAATGCTTTTTTGCGAACGAAATAAACGAAATCAGCGATCTCAGCCAACGTTGCTGAGGGCAAGCCCTTAATAGCCTCGACAATAAGTTTTTGATAAGTTGCTGTTGTCGTATTCAAACTCCTCCAATAAATGAACAATAGGTACTTCATATTCAAAATTCATTTTATCCGTGTTCAATCCGTACTACAAACCGACAACATCGTGTTTTTTTAGCAAAGTTTTTTAAGCCACTGATTTTCACGGATTAAACACGGATTATTGTTTTTTGTGTGGTACTTTAACTTTTACAAGAATTTTTCATCATTTACCATTTTGATGAAAATCGGTGTTTTCCCTGAAGCAGTACAACTCTCTGTAGAATTGTTAAGAAATCCGTGTTCATCAGTGTTAATCCGTGGCTTAAATATTTTTTTAATTATAGCCTATCTTTTGGTTGCGGCTTCGCTGCGCTGGGTGCATCTGTGGCTGATTTTTTTTGGCATATTTTTCATATTTTGCGGTTGTTAAATCCTGTGCTTTATACGGGGCTCTGCCACGCCGGGTCACTCCGCGGCTGACAGTTTTCACCTTCGTTTCAACCCCCTTAACCGCTCCAAAATCTCCTTCAGCGCTTCAACCGTGAGATCTATCTCCTCCGAGGTATTCCCTCGTCCCAAACTAAACCGAATCGCCGAATTGGCTAAATTATTCGGCAGGCCCAGCGCTCTTAAAACATGGGAAGGCTCGACAGTTCCCGAGGTACAAGCCGAACCGTTCGAAACCGCGATGCCTTTCAAGTCGAGACTGAGCATGAGCGAATCGCTCTCGGCGCCTTCAAAGGAAAAATTCAAAATACCTGGCAGCCGGTGACGCTCGTGTCCGTTAAAATGGACGCCGGAAAGAGTTTGCTGAAGCGTGGTTTGCAGCCTCTCACCTAATTTTCTGAAAAGAGCTAAATCCGATTCCATGCGGTTTTGACAGATCTCTGCAGCTTTGCCCAATCCGACAGCGCCAGAAACGTTCTCCGTTCCCGCACGCCGGTCGCGCTCATGACGGCCGCCGTGCAAAATTTTTTCGATTTGCAGTCCGCGCCGCATGTACAGAGCCCCGATGCCTTTGGGTCCGTAAAACTTATGGCCGGACAACGAAAGCATATCCACGTTCATCTCTTTGACGTTCACCGGAATCTTGCCCACAGCCTGCACCGCATCTGTATGCAGCAGAATGCCGCGTTCGCGCGTGATTTCACCGATTTCTCGAATGGGATTGATCGTGCCGATCTCGTTGTTCGCGTGCATGATGCTGACTAAAAACGTGTCCTCCCGAATCGCATCCGCGACTTTCTCCGGTGCGACCATCCCGAATTTGTCTACCGGTAAGTAGGTCACGTCGCAGCCTTTTTTCTCAAGATACTTGCATGCATGGAGCACGGCATGATGCTCGATTGCAGAAGTGACGATGTGATTCTTTCGTCCTTCAAAGGAGTACACGGCCCCTTTAACGGCCCAGTTGTCGGCTTCCGTGCCGCCGGAAGTAAACACGATCTCCCCTGCTTCCGCAGCGATGAGCCCTGCGACTTCCCGGCGCGCCTCCTCGAGTGCGACTTTGGCGTCCTGGCCAAACGCATGAATGCTGGAGGCGTTCCCGAAGTGCTGCATGAAGTATGGCAGCATAGCTTCGACGACTTCCGGCGCGACCGGAGTGGTGGCGCTGTGGTCGAGGTAGATTCGGTTATTTTTGTGAGGGGCTTTCATTTTGAACTAACAGTAATTCGTTAAGTTTGAAAAACTTACGGCTCCAATATAAAGCCAAATATCGTTAATTTCAAGCAAAAGTTCCCGAGTCTGGTAATTGGTCAGTGACGGGAGGAAATGTAACGAAGGCTTCCAGCCTGTAGGTATCTTGCAGGCAAGATGCCTGCCTTACACTACCCGTAACTGACCGATTACCGAGTCTGAGGAGTATTTCCTCGAAAAGGATATGAACGAAGCGTTGGACAAAGCAGAACAATAATTTTCCGATAAAGATTTTTTTGTCGTTCAAATAGGTCCACTGGCGACGCCAGCTTTAAACACCGGTTCGCATTATGATGATACAGGGCTGGGTGGACGATCAGCTTTCTTCCTAGGAGCTTGGCCGAAAAGTCCAAAATCACTTCCCGAAGGCGTCTCGCCGAGGGC
>JBHHWX010000783.1:0-2453 GCA_046756745.1 bacterium
TGGAATATGCGCCCGGCGCCGAAACGCGCTATAGCGACCTGGGAGTTATACTGACTGGCAAAATTATCGAGAAAATTTCCGGCCAGCCTTTGGATGTGTTTTGTAAACAGAACATTTTCGAGCCGCTGGGGATGCACGAGACGTTTTTCAACCCGCCGGAAATCTATTGGCCGCGTATTCCACCCACAGAAAAAGACCCCTGGCGTGGCAGAGTTGTGCATGGCGTGGTGCACGACGAAAATGCTTTTGCGCTTGGCGGCGTGGCAGGACATGCCGGTTTGTTCAGCACCGCACGCGACCTGGCGAAATTGCTGCAAATGCTATTGAATGGTGGGGAATACAACGGCGTGAAGTTGCTTTCGGTGCAAGTGATCAACAAATTCACGAGCAGGCAGGATTTAACGGAAGGCAGCACACGCGCCATCGGCTGGGATACGCGCAGTGAGGAGAACAGCAGTAGCGGCCATTTCATGAGCATGCGCGCTTTCGGCCACACCGGTTTTACCGGCAACTCGGTGTGGATAGATCCGGAAAAAAATCTATTCGTGATTCTGCTCTCGAACCGTGTGCACCCGAGCCGCGAAAACCGCAAAATCTATCGTTTTCGACCGGTGCTGCACGATGCGGTGATGCAGGGAGTGATTGAGCATTAGAGAAAGTCGCCATGGAAGTGTGGTACAATGATGCTCATGCAAGCGAGTCTATCGAGATAGCGACTCATGCAGAAAGCCCGGGCGGCCATTTACGATTTCGAATAAATGCACCACTCCCTGCCGCTGACCGCTGGCATCGAAGCCGATTGCGCCGGTCATTCCCTGCTGATACTCGATGCTTGCCAGGGCGTCGCGGATTTTTTGCCGGTCGAGCCCGGCTCTTTTAATGGCTTCTACGATAAGACCCATGCCATCGTAAGCATACGCAGCGACCGCAGCCGGAGGGGAACCGTGGAACTCTTCAAATTCTCTCCCAAAGCGCTTGCCCGCAGGGGTGCGCCAATGTCCCGGCGCAATAAAAACCGCTCCATCCAAATCAGTCTCTGTTAGGATCAAAAACGCCTCATCGATGAGAGTTAGGGGGCCAAAGAGCGCCGGATCGATTTCTCGAGATCGCATTTGCTGTACCAGTTTCTTCACTACCAGTGAGGTTTGCCCGAAAAGCACGATAGCTTCTATTTTGGCTCGTTCTATTTGAGCGAGCAGGTTTTGGAAATTGCTGTCAGACTTTTCAAAAGAAAACTGGCGCGGCCGGGGATGGCCGGCGGCGACTGCCACGCGGGAAAAGGTTGTAGCTGCTATTTTTGCGTCATACGTGTTCGCTGTAATTATTGCCACCTCCTGCAGATGCCTTTCCCGGTAGATTTCTTTGATCAAAGCCTCCGCCTGTTGCCGGTCATCCGGCACACACCGAAAAATCCAGGGGATATTGATTTGCGTCAAACTCGGGTCGGAAGCCCGCGAGGCAACCATCGCCACGCGGGCTTTGGTAACGATTTGCTCGGCCAAATGCGCACTGCGGCCATCCAGCGAGCTCATCAGCGCCCGCACACGATCTTCAAAAATTAGTTTCACGATTTCCTTCGAACCCGACGCCCAGGGACCATCGAGCGAGCGCACGATGAGCTTAAACGGGCGGCCCTCGAAGCCGCCGTTTGCGTTCGCTTCAGCGATAGCCATTTCAGCAGCACGCTTTGCTGCCAGCCCTTCGCCCGACCGGGCTTCCTTCCCGGTGATCAGTAATCCTATTTTCACCACCTCAATTGGTGAATGATTAAGCAGGGCCAACAATAGAACAATGAAACAATAGAACAATCCGATTCTCCTTTATTTCCGGCTATTCGGCCGGCTTTATTCTCCCGTAGACAAGCCCTATAAGCACGCCACCCGCTGCCACCTCTACTGTGTAGATGACAATCACTGCCAGAACAGCGACAAAACCAACAGCAAACATCATCTGAAGGAACAGGGCGAATGGGATCCCCAGGAAAAGGCCTAAGAGACCGCCGAAACGGAGCCCCTCAGTCGCAGGCGACCCGCCTGCATATCCCTTTGGATACATATAGGCCATGATAAGGCCCATGAAAAAGATCATGACCAGGATGGGCCAGAAGGGCGCCTGATCGAGCGACACATTCATTGGTTGATAGATGGTTTTTTGCATGTAACCCTTGAAGATGAGCTCTTCCAGGAGCCCGCCGGAGAGAAAGAGACCGACGATGCCGGCGAGTGCGGACAGAAGGAATTTTTTTGTGTCCATGACATACCTCCCTTTTGTAGAGTTATGATTTACCTTGCAGAGCTCCTTCTCCGGAAATTAATATCCTGTTTGCGATTTTAGTTTTTCAAAGGCCAACACGGGGCGGCCTTAGTCACGGATGATTTCGATGATGAAGTGGACTGATTTGCCATTTTCCTTCCTCCTCATTTTGGATGGATTTAATATAGCCTTTCGGGGGG
>JBHHWX010000784.1:0-2445 GCA_046756745.1 bacterium
AAGACAGAATAAGAGCGGTAGAAAATAAACTTAGTGAGACAAGAGAAGAATTTATACTCAAAAACAAACAAGGTAAATAGGACAAGAAAAGATCGTGGCAGATTTTACAGTAAGCGAAATCGTTGACGGCGATACTTTCAAGGTTAAGAACGGCTGGAAATGGAACGAACAGAAGGGCGATACTGTCCGGCCGACAGGCTATGATACGCCTGAAAAAGGGGAATCTGGGTACGAGCAAGCAGAACAAAAACTAAAGGATCTTATCCTGGGAAAGACGGTAGATATAAGAAGCGCTAAGACTGTGGATCAATGGGGAAGGTTGGTTGCTGATGTGTATTACAACGGCAAAAACTTGGCTGATTATTTCCTGGAATATAAAAGTTGAGGGCTGAACGAAAATGATTGACGGAGAAAAAACAGTATGATACAATTTTTATTGTTCGATAAAAAAACTGGTAAAGTGGTATGTTTCGAAGGGGGAACTGCCACGTTAAAATAATTAAAACCTTCGCCTAAAAAGCGGAGGTTTTTATGTTTAATAAGGGTGATGAAAAGATGACGGTGGAAAAAAGCGGAAGGGAAAACCTAAGATTCATGGATTTTTGCGCAGGGATTGGCGGCGGAAGAATTGGACTCGAAAAAGCGGGAATGCGGTGTGTTGGTTTTTCTGAAATAAACAGCGGTAGCGTGAGAACATACAGAGAATTTTTTGGAGAAGACGAAAAAAATTATGGGGATTTGATGAAAATAAACCCCGCTGAGTTGCCGGATTTCGATTTGATGATTGCGGGATTTCCTTGTCAGACTTTTTCCGTCATTGGACCAAGAACAGGAATGAAAGACCGCAGAGGGATGACTATTTTTGGTTTGATAGATATAATGACAGCCAAAAATTTAAAATATTTCATTTTGGAAAATGTCAAAGGTCTTTTAAATCACGGTAGCGGAGAATCTTTAAAGGTTATTCTGAAAGAGCTGGACGAAGCTGGATATAAGGTGTTTTGGAAACTGGTGTCTAGTTTGTATTTAGGCGTGCCCCAAATGAGAGAAAGAATATACTTTGCGGGCGTAAGAAAAGATTTAATAACAAACGCCGCGCCGTTTGTTTTTCCGCGAATCGCGCGAACGCCTGACATTAAAAATTATTTAATCGACACAGACGAAAGTCTGGAATTTACCGAAAAAAGAAGGTCATACGAAACTTTTTTAAAATATTTGGATAACAAATACAACAAAGGTAAATTTTCGATCGAACGAATGTTAAAAGAAGATTATTTGGTTATAGACACTCGTCAATCAGATTTGCGGTTGTATCGCGGCCGGGTGCCGACGTTAAGAACCGGCCGGCACGGCATTTTATACGTTAGGAATGGGAAATTCAGGAGATTGTCGGGGTATGAATCTTTGCTTTTACAAGGGTTTCCTGAGGGATTAGCCAGAAAGGTAAGAGGGAAAATAGACGAAGGATCCCTGTTAAGCCAAGCGGGCAACGCTATGACGGTTAATGTGGTTGAAGCGTTCGGGGAAAAACTCGCGAGTTTTATAAACAACACCTCTAAAACTAAATATGAAGAAAAAAGATTTGATAGAGTTAGGTTCGCAAACTGCTAAGAGCGGTTTTCGAAACGAAGACGATATCGTCCGAAAGTTTAACGATTGGAAGAGCGACGAAGACGCTCAGAAATGGTTAAACCTGATGGGGTATCCCATAGACGAAATCGATAAGGTCGAAGCGATTAAGTTGCATGGAGAAAAAACAGACGTTCAAGTTCAAATAACCATTTATATGAAAAAAGCCATTGCGGCCGAAAATCTCTCTATAAAATTGGTTAGCAATCCGCAGGGGTTTAATCAAGTCGATAAAAGATGGGTTGATAAATACGTGGAATTGTGGGAAATCCCTGAAGATATCACGAAGCTCTTAAAGGTGTTTACCGGGGAAATTGTTCCCGCGCGAGCAGGGTTGAAAGATAATAGACGAATGTTTCTTAATGAAATGCCTGCCGAAGATCAAAAAAAGATCGTCTCTTTTTTTGCTAAAAAGAAAATTTTAATAGTTTCGGATATTCTGAAAGGTAGAGGAAAATTTTCCGCCGGTTGGATGTTAGTCGCTTTGGTGATTAACGGCGAAAGTCGCTGGGTTTTGAAATCGATAAATCATGCCATGAATGTCTTTGCCGAAGGCGATGTGCGAATAACCGCTCGCGGTAGTTTAAAAATCGGAAAAATCACCGCGCAAAGGAAGGGCGGAGACGCAGGCAGAGACACGTCGAAAATGCTTCAATTCAAAATAAACCCCGTCGAATTATTTAGTGATTAGTTATGGCCGACACTGTTTCCAAGAAGAAAAGAAGCGAAATAATGTCTCGGGTAAAAAGCAAAGACAGTAAAATTGAGACGTCGTTTCGCAAAGAACTTTGGAAGCAAGGTTTTCGCTACCGCAAA
>JBHHWX010000785.1:0-2445 GCA_046756745.1 bacterium
GAATCATCACAAATGCAGTGCCTGCCTTTTGGATAAGAAATTCAGGGAGTAGGTGCTCCTCAGAAAAACCGTATTTGTCGATGCCGATATAGGTGGCTGAGCCGTCGAGCATGTGGGCGAAGATGATTAGGGCGTTGTCTCTTGCCCTGAACAGTCTTGTCCGGTAATTAAAGTTTGAGAGCAAGTAAATGGCGGCAGACAGAATCAGCGCCAGGGCGGCGGGCTCAAATATCAGCAGAGGGCTCCTCATCTCCCTGAAAAGGCGAAATGAAAAAAATACCGCGAATGGCGTTCCAAGCAAAACCGAGCCCTTCCAGTATGGGATATCTTTCCTCGCCGCAATGGCCTTGCCCGCACCGATGACGAAAATCCCAAAAACCGTTCCAGTGATGTAAATGCCGGGTGTAACACTCCAAAGCTCGTTTTTCTCATAGACCCCTGCGTCTGCAAGCACCCGCACCGCGATTGTGAAAACGATAACGGGGGCAAGGGCAAGGGCAAAATCACGGTCCAGCTCCAGCCCTTTGAAGAGGTATTTCGAGGCCAGCCACATGATAAGGAAAAGTATCGCAAGGGAAATTGCATAGTCCAATGGTGTGTAAACCGCCATGGTGAGAGCATGACCTTTCGGGGGTCTTAAATCTTTTTGTATCGGGTTCTGTTCATTCTTCGATGGATTTTGTAAGCATGTTCAATTTGCGAAGGATTTACAAATAATATTGAAAAGGGTTTAAATACCGGATTGTGAAAAATACTCGCTTATGAGAATTGTTTATGAATATCCTCATCTAGGCGGAAAAGAAATTCTCAAAAATCAACATCAAACGCACCACAACCAAAGATTATCTACTTTAAATTTAATCCATCGCACATTAAACAGAACCTTGTATCGAAAGATATTTGTACTATAAAATTTCTAGATGTTAAGGTTTCAAAAAGCCAGTAAAAATGTGTGGGGATATACTATGGAATTTTGCAGCGAATGTAAGAGCCTGATGGTTCCAAAAAACACGGGGTCACGGACTATACTTGTCTGTCGTGGTTGTGGTAGGGAGAAGAAAAAGCTCAAGGTTGGGGAATACAAGATCTCAGAGGCATCAAACCACAAAAGTGGCGACGTCGTCATAATCGAAGATGAGTCCAAACAAGATCTTGAAGAGCGGCGGCGGTATATGGACGACCTCTACGGATTTGGAAGCGACGGCGACTTCGAGGAATAGAGCTATAGTCCTTTGAACCGGGCCCTGAAGGTCCGTAGAACGCCTCTGGATACCACCCTCTCAACCGGTTTCCAATCCCTTTTCCTTTTTTCAATTTCCTCGGGCGCCACTTTGAGATCAATCTTCCCCTCTTGGAGGCTTATCCGTATCATGTCCCCATCCTCCACAAGGGCGATAGGCCCGCCGAAATATGCCTCAGGCACGACATGGCCGATAGAAATCCCCTTTGTAGCACCGCTGAAACGCCCGTCCGTAACTAGAGCAATCTCAGCATCGAGCCCGAGCCCGCTGATCGCTGAAGTGGGGTAGAGCATCTCCCGCATCCCCGGCCCGCCTGCCGGTCCCTCGTACCTGATGACGATGACCATGCCAGTTTCGAGCTTTCCGTTCTTGATAAAATGGGTTGCTTCCTCCTCACTCTCAAAGACTCGCGCCTCGCCTTCAAATGGGTCCTCCACATTCTTTGAAACCCCGCTCTCTTTTATGACCGCACCCCCCGGGGCAAGGTTGCCCCGGAGGATCAGAATGCCGCCTGTTCGGGAATAGGGGTTTTCGATGGGGCGGATCACCTCTTCGTTAACTACCTTTGCGTCGGTCCATGACGCGCCGTGGACAGTCAGAGTGTCCGTGACAATTCCATTCTTCTTAAGCTCTGAAATGACTGCTGGAATCCCGCCGGCGTTCTCAAAGTCGATCATCATGTAGTCGCTGGAGGGTGCGATCTTCACGATATTCGGGGTCTTGCGGCTGATCTCGTTTATCATGTCAAGGTCATAGTCATAGCCTGCTTCTTTGGCGATGGCTGGTATGTGCAGGACTGTGTTTGTGCTTCCGCCGATTGCCATGTCCACCGCAAAGGCGTTTGCAAAGGCCGCTTCATTCATGATCATCCGTGCTGAAATCCCTTCTTTTATGAGTTTCATGAGATGCCTGCCGCTCTCAGTCGCAATCCGGCGTTTCTTCTCATGCACGGCGTGGGCGGTGGCGCAGCCCGGGAGGCTCATACCGAGGGCCTCGGTGAGGCAGGCCATGCTGTTAGCGGTGTAGAGGCCGGCGCATGAACCGGGTCCGGGACAGCAGTTCCGGATTATGCTGTTGTACTCCTCCTCGGTTATGGCTCCCTTTGCGTACTGGCCGTCTGCTGCGAAGGCATGGTGGATGTCTACGCATTTGTTTTGATGCTCACCCGGGAGCATCGGCCCTGCTGTGACAAAGATGCTTGGCA
>JBHHWX010000786.1:0-2432 GCA_046756745.1 bacterium
GTGGAGACGGCGGGCACAATCCTATCGGCTAACGGCAGAGACTCTCTCCGCTCAAACGTGCCATCGGTCGTGAGATTAATTTCAGGTTCGACGCCTAACAGACTTTTTACTTTCCGGTATTCCCTCTCCAGAACGTAAAACTTTTCCGCCAATTCAACCACCCGCTTATTGTCGCTCTGCAAGCGGGTGTTGTATTTGCTTATGGTTTCATTGACTGAAAGGAGGTGAGCATATTTCCAATAAAAGATAGCGCCGACAATAATATGAACAACCAAAAGCGCCCCGGCGACATAAAGCAGTTTGACAATCCAGGTTTCAAGGCGGAAGCTGTAAGGCTCCGAGTTGTCTTCAGGGACAATCAAAAACGAAATTTTACTAGAAAACCGTTTCTTCATAACCTCTCACAAATAAAATGTTAACGCTCTATTATAGAAATAAATCGAACTAAATGGAGAAAAAAGAAAAAAATTTATCGAAATTATTACAAAAGATCAAGCTCTTTTCCGACACGTTACAAAGACTTCAAATAATTGAAAACGTCATGCGTACATTGGCATCACGCATCGACTTTGTTTTCCAGCAACTCGACGATTCTCTCCAGATCGTCAGTTGAATAAAATTCAATTTCAATGCGGCCTTTCCCATTCGCATCGGCGTCAACGCGTACCTGGGTGCTGAGCGCACCCCGAATCCGCTCTTCAATCTCAGTGAGAAACGGGTTGGGTCTGGGTTTCGGTTGTTTTTGTGGTTTAACAGAAGGTTGATTCGCCTTTTTTACCAAACTTTCAACCTGTCGTACCGAGTAGCTGTTCTTGACGGCTTTTTTCCATAAAGCGACCTGCTCGTTGCTGCCGGACAAACCGAGAATCGCTCGTGCATGACCGGTTGAAATCTCTCCCTGAATCAAACTTTCCTGTATCTGTTTCGGGAGTTTTAACATACGCAGAGCGTTGGTCACGGTGGAGCGATCTTTGCCGACCTTTTTCGCAACTTGATCTTGGGTCAAATGACACTTCGTCATCAGTGACCGGTAGCCGTTCGCCTCGTCGACCGGATTCAGATTTTCACGTTGAATATTCTCAATGAGCGAAAGCTCGATCATCTCTTCGTCAGTGCCGACGTCCAGGATAAAAGCCGGAATTCGTTCGAGTCCAAGCTCACTCACCGCGCGTAACCGACGCTCCCCGGCGATAAGCTCGTATCCTGAAGCGGCCTCACGAACGGTGATCGGCTGGATAACGCCGTTTTGAGAAATAGACTGTTTGAGCTCCTCTAAAGCGGCAGGATCAAAGGTCTCGCGCGGCTGGAACGGATTGGGAACAACGCTGGAAATCTCAACCTCGTGCAATCGATCGTTCCTCTGCGACTCACCTTCAGGAACATCGGGAATCAACGCGCCTAAACCCTTGCCCAGCCTTTTAACGGCCATTGCTGAGAATTTCCTCGGCTAAGTGCATATAATTCTCACAACCCTTGCTGATAGCGTCGTAAAGAATGATGGGTTTGCCATAACTGGGAGCTTCACTTAGTCGAACGTTGCGGTCGACCACGGTTTTGAAGACTTTGTTATCGAAATACTTGCGGACATCGTCGGCGACCTGCCGGGATAGATTCAAGCGGCTGTCGAACATAGTCAGCAGCACGCCTTCGATCACCAAATTCGGATTTAGGTGCTTTTGCACCAAGCGTATGGTATTGAGAAGCTGGCCCAAACCTTCCAGGGCATAATATTCACACTGAATAGGAATGAGCACCGAATCGGCGGCCGTGAGAGAATTTATCGTGAGTAAACCGAGAGAAGGCGGGCAGTCGATAAAGATAAAATCATATTTCGGTTTCAATTTCTTCAAAACATTCTTCAGTACTTTTTCGCGGGAAAGTTGATTGACTAATTCGACTTCGGCGCCGGCCAAGCGCGATGCGGAGGGCAGCAAGTCTAAATACTCGAGGTCACTCTTAATGATAGCATTCTCGATTTCAAGATTTTCGATAACAACTTCGTAGATGCTGTTCTTGACTTGCTTCTGATCGACCCCCAAACCGCTGGTAGAATTAGCCTGTGGATCGATATCTATCAACAAAGTGGAATGTTCGGCAACCGCCAAACATGCGGTCAAATTCACCGCAGTGGTGGTTTTTCCAACCCCGCCTTTCTGATTGGCTATCGTTATGATTTTTTGCATTCATATCCTTATGATAAACGAGTTAAAAAGCGTGATAAATATAAAACTTTAAGCTGCGAAAATCAAGCTAAAAGTTTTTCGAAAGCAAGGACAGATCTTAGCCTTGATTCGGTTATTTTTTCACATGAAATTAAAATGAATCTCTCATCTTTCTATCGCTATTTCATTGCTTATATTATTACAGCCAGACTTTTGCAAAAAGGTGCAAACTTTTCGTCAATCAATTTAATTGATGCAACAGGATTATTA
>JBHHWX010000787.1:0-2432 GCA_046756745.1 bacterium
CTGGGCGATTTGGAGCGCGCCGCCACAAGTTACACCGCCGCGCTCGATGACAAACCGAATATGTTGGCATATCTGGATCGCTCGTCAGCCATGATCAATTACGCCGGTGTTCTGCTCAAGCAAGGCAAGCCGGAAGAGACGGAGGAAATGTTAGTGCAGGTCTCCGGCAATGTCTCAGAATCCGAGCAGCGGTTGGTGGATTACAACCTGGCGCTGATTGCCAACGGGCGGCGGGACTTTGCGCGCGTGACGGCGCTGTTGGAAAAACACAAACCGCATTGGCAGCGACCGGAGCCACTGATCGTGCTCGCGTATGCATTGCGCCAACTCGGGCGAAAGCTGGAAGCCGTGCAGGTTTTGCAGCTTGCCCTACCCTATTTGGACGCACAGCAACGTGCCAAAGTGCAGGCGTTGATCGAGGCGAGTAAGTGAAATGCGGCGATGGAATTCCATGCGATTGAAAACGAAAAGTGTGCTTGACATTTGCTGCAATGATGCATTTTCTTTGTACGGATTCTTGATGCCACCAGCGGATCGTGGAGATATTCTTATAACAAAACGCAAACGTATGATGACTGATTTGGAACGCATTTAGTTTATCGAGCAGGCTTTTGGTTCCGGCTTTAAGCAGTTCAAGCCCGGGGAAATCAGCCTGAAAAATTTTTACGCGATGAATATTTCCTGGTTTTCGTTGAGCGATCTTCAGCGCCCGTCATTTCCTTACTAAAGACTTATACAACTTTTTTTGAATATATAGAACAGATTATCTGGTCGTTCACTTGATTCACCAGTTTATCCATGTCGGACGTCTATAATAGGGAGCAATTCCCAAAAGTTGGTACAAAAGTTCTTTGACAATTTCAATAAAAACTATATCTTAGGTAGTAGAACAACAATTTCGAAAATGGCACGCTTGCCCGGGGAGATACTTTTGCCGGTAAACGTGTCGTCGTCGCCATTGACGGTGAGCGTACCCGAACACGCCGAACGAAAAAAGGACGCAAGAAAAACGGGCAGAAGCGCCAGGGTTTTCACACTGACTGGAAAGAACCCAAGCTGTTTACCGTTTATGCGATTGACGAGAATGGCAAAAAGCAAAACAAACACATCCTGAATTTTTGTGACGGCACGATGGAAGGCCGAGATAAAATCAAACAACTTTTGAAAATGACGTTGCATAAAACGGGTGTCGCTCGTGCCGAATTGATTACTTTCATCGGTGACGCCTCAGCCTGGATTTGGAATGTCATCAATGAAATCACCCATGAGATGCAACTCGACCAAGAGAAAATCGATTCCCTGATGGAGTTCTTGGGTAAGAAAGCAAATCGCGATGATGAGGCCTTCAAAGAACTCCGCTATTTTCATGGCAACGAAGACAAATGTCGCTACGATATATTTGTAGCCAAGAAAATTTCGATGAGTAGTGGCGCTGTTGAAAGTGCGATTAGAAGAATTGTCAACTTAAGGCTCAAGGGTGCCGGAATGTTTTGGCTGCATGAAAACGCTGAAGCATTTTTGCATCTTAGATGCCAACTCAAATCCGGGCAATGGAAGCAATTTCTATCCAATCACATAAAGCCGAGCTAAACACCAATTTTTGGGAATTGCTCCCCTCATGGATAGTCATGTTACTCATACCAAAAATAAAATGTCTGGTATCAGTAACTTTTAGAAATATGTTTGATATCAGCCATTTTTCAGGTTGGCGCTCGGCAATATATGCTTGTTTAATCAGGAATATTTTGTCCATTCCCCACCCCAAGTCATTTAATCATGAGAAGTCTTTTTTCGGTGTTGTTCAAAAAGGCGAGATCACAACTGCATGTAGAAATAAATGTACATTTATGTAGAAAATGTCAAGGAAAATCTTCTGCTCACCAATACCAGGCAGAATGACCTGGCCTGGTGAATCGTTGCCGGATAACAATTATCAGGTTATTTCGACTATAGGCTGTTAGACTGTTCGGTTTTTCGTCGGCATGTTCAAACGCTCGAAGCCTTGTTAATCCCACAAGATTTTTTCCTACAGCCTAAGCCGGAAATTCCAAATCTCTAATTCCAAAAGTCTAAGTCCGAAAAAAAGGATTTGAGAGTTTAGGTACGATAAAGCTATAGCCTATCTACCTGAATTGTTACTTTTTAACTTGTATTATTCCTGTCTTTTCCTATTTTGCGTTACGAGAATTTGTGATTGAATATGATTCGAGGAGAGAAAGCGAAATGACTGATTACGAAAAATGCCCGGTCTGCTACAAGGAATTACCTTCAAAATTGGAAGCGAATTTCTGCCCGTTTTGCGGCGTCCGGTTCGATCCGAATGCCGAAGAGCCACCTGAACCTCAACAACAGCAAGCACCGAAAACTGAGCCTGATATTCAGCAAAAAGCCGAGCCGGAAAGAGCCGGTATCCCCTGGGAGAGTGAGTCCGA
>JBHHWX010000788.1:0-2429 GCA_046756745.1 bacterium
GTCCTCTGGAACCGACACGACCGTGGCAGTGGAAACCGCTGGGCCACCTTGGTAAGCGTGAACCACCTCCTTCGCGTAGGCCAGAAAGTCCTTTTGCTCAAATAACGGGTCGAGATAAAAATACATGGTGCCGCCGCAAACGAGCCCGTCTTTAGCCGCGATGTCTTCGTTCAGATAATAATCCCGGAATTGCGGGCCGCTTTTTTCACGCAGCATTTCTTTGGCGTAAAACCAGATATCCCCTTCGACGCAGCCGCCCCCTAAGGTGCCGATGCTGCTGCCATCTCGGCGGATCAATTGCTTGGCCCCGGCTTTCTGGGGCGTCATGCCTTTGGTGCGCACAACGGTTGCCAGAACGCAGGGTTCCTGCTTTTCCATCAACTTTATTGCTTCTTCGATGATTTCTTGCATTCTTCTCTGAAGTGGTTATGTCGGAGCAGAGACAGCACTGGAGCGGAACATCGCGCAGCGTTTTCTAAACTATTTAAAGCGCTGACCTTTTTCACAAAGTTAACGTCTTTTCAAACCGCTCGAATGCTAAACTTCTGCAAGGGGTTTAGCTTTTCTGAGATGCCGATGCTTTTGTTTGCGAAAGAAACGTTGTTGCAATTGTCATCCAGAACAAACTCTGTTCACGCGGAACAAATGCTTTGGTGCGCATTTCCGAAATAGGCTCCTGCCGACATGATTGGCAAATATAGCACGCTTTTTCCAAAAACGCAATTAAAACATGCTCTGAGTAAAACGAGAAAATTGACGGTTTAACATGATACCACCTCCGTTACTTATTGAAAATAACGAGATGCGTGAACCCTTGTCAAAAGGATAACACCTTCTTGGCAAACAAAAAGAGGTCAAATGGCTATTTCTGCTTTTCCAATTCGAGAGCAACCGAATTGATGCAGTAGCGTTTACCGGTCGGAGCCGGACCGTCGTCGAAGACATGGCCGAGGTGAGCATCGCACCGACTGCAGAGCACTTCCGTTCGCTGCATGGAAAGGCTGTTATCGTTATCAAAATGGACGTTCTCCTTGTCAATAGGCGCCGTGAAACTCGGCCATCCTGACCCGGAATCGTATTTGTCCGCGGAACGGAACAATTCGTTACCGCAGCAGACGCATCTGTAGATCCCCGTCTCTTTGCAGTCGTGGTATTCGCCGGAGAACGGCCTTTCCGTACCCTTGGTTCGGGTGACGGCGTATTGCTTTGGCGTCAGTTGTTGTTGCCATTCTTTGTCGGTCTTTTGGATTTTGGTTGCCATTCTTGTTATCTCCTTCTTGGTGATGACGCAAGATTCCTTCCTGTCCCCGTTTGGCTAAAAGGGTACCGCGTGATGACCCCGGGTTGGAACTTGCAAAGAAATTCACCTGCCGCGGCTACACAGACAATAGGGAGCCCAATTCTTTGTTCCCTGTGCAAGGATCATTTTTATTTGGGTGCCTGAATATAGGCACTCAAAAAAGCAAAGCTTTTTCGTGTCTCAGCAAAAACTCTTTCCGCCAAATTCCGCCACCGAAACCGATCAATGAACCGTCGCGACCAATGACCCGGTGACAGGGAATAAGTACCGGAATTTTGTTCTGACCGTTGGCGGCGCCCACGGCCCGAACGGCCTTTTTGTTGCCGATGGCCGTAGCGATATCCAGATAAGAGGCGGTCTGGCCATAAGAAATCCTCTGAAGTTGCTGCCAGACTCGTTTTTGAAACTCAGTGCCTTGAGGCTGCAAGTGCAAAGAGAATTCTTTACGCGTGCCTTGAAAATATTCATCGAGCTGCTGAAAGCATTCTTGCAAACACGATGCAATTTGAGAATCAGGAACCGATGTCTCTTCCAAAAACTCCAGGACATGGATGGCCGTTTCAGAGCCGGTTACTTTAAGATAACCTATGGGTGATTTGTAATAAGATGTGTGCATTTCATTCACAGCAAAGACCGGTATAGATAAAAAGTTGCGTACGCCTGCCAATTCTCCCAACCCGTGGCTAGGCTGCGAATTTCATCAATGGTGGGCTTCCGGGTTAGATTTAGCCGCAGTTGAATGGCTCTATGCAATCCAATGTCCTCGATCGGAAAGGCGGACGGGTCGCCCAAACATCGCATCAGAACATAGTTGGCGGTCCAGGCACCCACTCCCCTAATTCCCAGCAAGACGTTTCTGGCGTCATTGGAGTTCTTGTAATGAAGTAACTTTTCTTTCGAAAGCTCGCCATTCTCGAATTGCTGTGCCAAGCCAATCACATACTCAGCTTTGCGCTGGGTGAACTGCAACTTCCGGAGTTCCACCACGGACAACTCTGCAATCGATTGAGTGGAGGGGAAAAGCCAGTAAAGCCTGCCGCCGTGTTCGTAGCTCTCCGCAAACGATTCGATGAACCGGCGGGACAACATGTACGCAAAAGAGAGGTTGACCTGCTGACCTATGATGGCC
>JBHHWX010000789.1:0-2412 GCA_046756745.1 bacterium
ATGGCCCTGAGCTGGAGCATGGACAAGATCGGGCCCATGTGCCGCAGCGTGGAAGACTGCGCTCTGGTGTTCAACGCCATCTACGGACCCGATGGCAGGGACACCACCTTAGTCGATCTACCGTTTAACTGGAACGCGGAGCTGGATGTGAAAAAGTTGAGAATCGGGTTCGTTAAAAGCGCGTTTGAACGAGAACGGGAGAACAAGGAATGGCAGACGTTCGATAACGCCACCCTCGAAACCCTGCAGGCGAACGGGTTTCACTTGACTGCCATCGAATTGCCGGACTATCCCATCGGCGCCATGTCTTTTATCTTAGGGGCGGAAGCCGCAGCAGCGTTTGATGAGCTCACCCGCAGCAACCGGGACGACCTCATGGTGCGTCAAATAAAAAACGCCTGGCCCAACGTATTCCGGCAGGCGCGCATGATTCCGGCGGTGGAATACATTCAAGCCAATCGCGTTCGTACCAAAGTCATGGAAGCCATGGCCGAGCTCATGTCAGACATCGACGTTTATGTGGCGCCGGCGTTCGGCGGCAGCAACCTGTTGCTCACCAACCTCACCGGCCATCCGTGTGTGGTGCTGCCCAACGGTTTCACAGAAAAAGGCACCCCCACCAGCATCACTTTCATGGGCAAACTCTTCGGGGAAGCCGAGACCCTGGCGGTGGCCAAAGCCTACCAGGATGCCACGGATTTTCATTTGAAGTATCCGGCGCTGGAGAGTTAGACCGCGCTTTCAACAAAATCGGATGAATTTTTTTTAAGCGTCCGCGCAAATTGAAAAAAAGAGAAAACCGGTTGTGGCCTTTGTCAAGTTTTGGTCAATCACCTCGGAAATTAAAGCCCGAATTCTACTTTGCATTGAGAATCTGATTTACGGTAAATTATGCTATTGACTATTGTATGAATAATTGGTACTATTAAAAATAAACCGTATTTAAAGTCAGAAAAGGACCAGGCCGAGAAAATACTTGAGTTTGAATTTGAATTTCAGTTGTCTCTTTCAACTCAGGAAAGATTTGAAATAATGTTTCTGAAACTGAAAGAACTCTCACAATTGCTCATTGCCAATAGATACCGAAAACCTTTTGAATTTCGTAAACGAATAAAAAGATTAAGCGAAATTATCCGGGTTACCGCTTTTGCAGTCCACTGATACACCACCGTAGATTCGACTTAGAAATTAATTAATGATAGCGGTCATTAATTCTTCAGTCACTTCGATCTTTCAGATTTTTCTTATTTTTAAAATGGATAACCGTCCATTATTTGAATTTATTTGTTTATAAATAATTAATTTAAATGATTGGCAATACCATTTCCCATTACAAGATTCTCGAAAAACATGGTGAGGGCGGTAACCTCTCCCGCTCAATTTCGACCGGAGGCAAAAATCATGGTCGGTAAGACAATCTCTCACTATCGAATTTTAGATAAGTTGGGAGAAGGCGGGATGGGCGTGGTCTATAAAGCGGAGGACATCCGGCTTAAACGTCTGGTGGCTTTAAAATTCTTGCTTCCTGACCTGACTCAAGATTCGATTGCCAGTAGCCAGTTTACTCTTGAAGCTCAAACTGCCTCTGCTCTTGACCACGCCAACATTTGCACGATTTATGAAATCGATGAAACCAAGGATGGTCAGACATTTATCAGCATGGCGTATTACGAGGGCGAGACTCTGCAAAACAGGCTTATGCGAGGGCCGCTCCCTGTTGAAGAGGCAGTTGACATGGCCATGCAGGTTGCAGAAGGTCTGGTGAAAGCACACAATGCAGAAATCATTCACCGCGACATCAACCCGGCAAATATCGTTTTAACACCAGAGGGCAAGGTCAAGATCATCGATTTTGGATTAGCGATCCTGGATGGACATATGGCAAACATAACAGGAACCACGCTTGCCACCATAGATTACATGTCGCCGGAGCAAATTCAGGCAGAAATTATCGACCAGCGCACAGACATCTGGTCATTGGGAGTTTTGCTTTACGAGATGCTCACTGACCAGCTCCCCTTCACAGGTGAGTACGATGAGGAGGTGATGTATGGCATCGTCCAAAAAAAGCACACACCCCTGAAAGATGTGCGTTCCGATATCCCGCCCAATCTTGAGCAGGTGGTAGAAAAGTCCCTGCAGAAAGATCCCGATTTGCGTTACCAGAGCGTGAATGAGCTGCTGAATGATTTAGAGGGCTTGAGCACAATCAGAGTTCATAGCAAGCACGCATTTGGCTCAAGAAGAAACTGGCTTGTCGGATTCATAATCATTCTAATCACGGCCTTAGCGTTGGTGGCAGGGTTTTCAGTTTTCGACAATCCCGAAAGTGTTGCGACTAAAATCCTTTCCGAGAACCGAATTGCCATCCTGCCTTTTACTGTACAGGGCAGTGAGGATATCGCCTATCTT
>JBHHWX010000790.1:0-2412 GCA_046756745.1 bacterium
GTGCTTAAAAATTTGTACAGTCTCTTGATTCAGAGAGAAATAACCAGCCTGGCAACGCTGCTCGACCAACGAAAAACCATCAGGCTTGTCCGGTTGTTATCGGCACAAAACGGTGGGCTTTTGAACTATAGCAATCTTGCCAGAGAAGGTGGACTTTCCGATCACGAGCTGAGAGGCTTACTCAATCTCCTGGAGAAAACTTTTACGATTTACATTCTTTCGCCCTTTTTCACCAATAAAAAACGCGAGGTGATTAAAAACCCGAAAGTTTATTTCATCGATACCGGCTTGAGAAATGCGATTATAGAGGATTTCTCGAGTTTGCGACCGGACAAAGGCGTGTTGTATGAATCTTATGTATTCGAGGAATTGCTCAAAGCGGATTTGACTTTTCATTTCTGGCGTTCCAAATCGAAAGCGGAAGTAGACTTTGTGGTTAAACGGGATCATTCGATCATTCCCATTGAAGTGAAAGCCGGCCATCCGCAAATTACGCGCTCATTCCGCAGCTTCATTCAACGTTATCAACCTGATCGTGCGTTCGTTGTGAATAGTGAGGTTCGTGATGAAGGAAAATTAGAAGCCACTTTGGTGCGAAAGGTTTTTTTTAGCGAGGTGGTGGACCTTGTGAAAGAGATAGCGTAAGCTGGCAATTCAAATCTTCCCTAAGCAACCTCTTGAAGTATTTCATCAATTACAGCTACTAAATTAGGTGGATGTGGACAAAGAATAATCTCGTCAGGCGTGTGCTTATGGTCGGGTTGGGTCAGCGCCGGTTTGTGCGCAGCATTATCATACCGAAAAATCAGGGCATTTTTTGCATTCTGATAATGGTAAGCATACATTAATTTGGCATCGGTTTTGGTTAAATCGACAAATTCACGAAAATGCAGTTCCGATTCTCCTGGGAATACGACGAGACCAGCTATAAACCCGCGAAATTTTGAGCGTTGATCTACTCGTAATTCAAATCGCTGAATAGCATTTGAAGCAGAGAATTTATTCAGCAAGAACTGTATATGAGTAGCATGCTCAAGAAACGTGGTAGCGGGCATTTTCAAGCTCGTTTAATTCGGCATTTAGTCCTTCAAGTATTTTTGCTTCACCAGCCCATTCAACGTATTCCAGGTCACCTCCGGTTAAGTCTTCAGCAGACATTTTTTTTAAAAAAAAATCAGTTGTGACCTTATAGCTATTTTCGAAATTTTTGAGTTGGCGATTCGTCCGCTCAATGCTGTCTCGCAGCCGCGCTTTATAAGTTTCGAGCGCTTGCAATATTGTGTTGACGCTCTTTTGGTCTGAAAGTTTGAAGGTTAATTGAACACTCATCTACAATTTCCTTAAAATGAACATTAGCGTTTGACATCAGCTCAATCGCTGTTGCATGGCTAAAACCTATCAAAAACAGGTTGAAAAGTCAACAGGTTTTATCGAAATAAGCTCTCTAATCCTACTCCTCCACCTCCACAACCGCCTCGATTTCGACGGCGATTCCTCGTGGCAATGAGCCCATGCCGACGGCTGCACGGGCATGCTTGCCGCGCTCGCCGAAAACTTCTACCATGAGATCAGAGAAGCCGTTGATCACTTTCGACTGATCGGTAAAATTCGGATCGGCATTGACCATGCCGAGCACTTTGACGATGCGCTTGACTTTGTTCAAATCGCCGATCTCGGCTTTCAAAACAGCGAGTTGATTGATTGCTGTAAGTCTGGCCGCTTCGTAGCCTTGCTCGACAGTCAAATCCTTGCCGAGCTTGCCGGTGATGAAAGTGCCGTCCGCGCGCCCCGGGCCTTTGCCAGCCAGAAAAACCAGGTTCCCCGTCCGCACGGCGTTGACGTAATTGGCAATCGGTTTTGCAGGCTCAGGCAATTCGATACCCAATTCTGTGAGCCTGGCTTCGGCGTCGGTTTGCTGAGTTTGGGCCGATGTTTGTTGTGGCTCTGTGTTTTGGCATGCAAAAATGCAAAGTACACAAAGTAAAATTAGCAAAGTTGTTTTCATCTCAATATTCTCCGTATTTTTGATTGTTATTCCTGATCTCTCTCCAACTTATGATACGCTTTTGTGATGACTTTCCACTTTCTTTTTTCCTCTAACGCCAGGCGTTGATCTTGCATCCTGTCAAGGTAGGCAAGCTCTTTTTGCAATTTCAAAAAGCTTTCGTAGCGCTCCATAGAGATCGCGCCTTCTTGCACAGCTTTTTTGACTTCACATCCAGGTTCGTCTCGGTGGCGGCAATCACGAAAACGGCAGAGTTGGGCCAGCTCTTCAATATCGTCAAAAGCCTCTTGTAAACCTTCGCTGCTGCCCCAGAGCTGCAATTCACGCAAACCGGGTGTGTCGATGATCATGCCGCCATTTGCGAGCAGAAAAAGCTCGCGTTGGGTCGTTGTATGGCGTCCGCGGCT
>JBHHWX010000791.1:0-2410 GCA_046756745.1 bacterium
GATTGCATACTGGGAACAAGTGGGTTCATATCTGCAAGAAGGGGGAAAGAGTGGTGAAAGTAAGGTTTGATAGACTTTGATTGTTGTGATGAGTAAAGTAGCAATAATTTTTCTCAATAGAGTACGACAATGTCCTTCGTTTAAGCTTGAAGAGAGGACACCACTTTTTGGCTTTTGAGTTGGTGAAGATATGTACAAGGAAAAATTAAGAAGAAAGGCGTTTTCGCCCCTTTTGTCGCCGTCTTTTTATGATGTTACGTCCACTTGGCGTCGACATTCTAGCCCGAAAACCATGTTTGTTTTTTCTCTTTCGGTTGCTTGGTTGATATGTACGTTTCATTCTTTTACTCCGTTACTGCGGCGAAGTTAGGAAATGTTTAGAACGCAACCAATGAAATAGTAAACGAGGAAAAATTGTTGATCTTTTGGCAAAATAGGGTTAGGAATAAGTAGTTTCACGACAATAAATTAAGACACAACCCCACTGTGGACAACTTGTGAACAACTTTTGATGGATAGGCTAGATTTAGTTTGGAAAAATATTTCAGGCGCTGTACGTGCTTCAGTCACCGAACAGACATATGCTACTTGGTTTGAGCCACTGCATCCGGTTGCTATTACAGATTTTGAACTTACCATAGAAGTTCCTAGTAAGTTCTATTACGAATGGATAGATAGCCACTATAAAAGTATAATTTTAGATGCCCTCAAAGCAGAGACGGGCAGTAATATAGATTTAAATTATAGAATCGCTGGCAAAAGCAGCCAGGTTCTATCACAAAGTAAGGAGATCGTTAACAACATAAAATATAATGGTTATGTTAGGGATTATGACCAGGGCAGTAAGTTAAACAGGAGATACAATTTCGATTCGTTTGTTGAAGGACCAAATAATCAATTTGCCAGGGCCGCAGCATTGTCAGTAGCGAAATCTCCTGGCCAATCTTCTTTCAATCCATTACTGATCTATGGGGGTGTAGGACTTGGTAAAACACACCTTATGCAGGCTATCGGCAATGAAGTGATATCTGGCTTTGGTAACAGGAGGGTTCAATATACCACGAGTGAAAAGTTCACTATTGATTTTGTTTCTGCCATAAAGAATAATAGGACATCCGAATTTTCGGCCCGGTATCGTCAGAGCGATGTTCTCCTTGTAGATGACGCACAGTTTCTGCAAAAAAAGGAGCAAACTCAAGAGCAGTTTTTTCACACCTTTAATGAACTTTATCAGCGAGGAAAGCAGATAGTCCTTACGACAGACCGTCACCCGAGTGAGCTGTATGGTTTGAAGGACCGTTTAGTCTCACGTTTCCAGTCGGGACTGATAGTGGATATTCAAAAACCATCCTTAGAGACTAGAATTGCAATACTACAAAGTAAGGCTGAACAAGACAATCTGAAGATACCCGATGAGATTACAGAATTCATCGCAACCAATATTAAAGACAATATAAGAGTAATGGAAGGAGCTCTTATCAAGTTGCTTGCCTATTCATCGCTTTTCAATACTGATGTTACGATGGAACTGGCCAGGAAAGCATTGAAGGAAACGCTGGGAAGAGATGAAATTTCAAGCTTGAATATAGAAGATGTTATCCGTGGTGTGAGCGGAGCAACAAACATTCCTGAGAATAAGTTAATTGGTAGGGGCAGAACGATGGAGGTGGCTCAAGCGAGGCAAATTGCTATGTTTCTTTGTCGGGAATTTGTGGGCGCCTCTCTGGAAAACATCGGGCTTCATTTTGGGGGACGCGACCACTCTACGGTGATCCATGCCTGCCGAACCGTAGAAAGAAGAATGGTAGAAGACAACACTTTTAATCTCAAAGTGCAGGGCGTCCGCGCCAGAATAGGCGCCTGAAGATTATCACAGATACCATTAGTATTAGTGTTAAGGTCTAAGTAGATTATATACACAACCTGTACACCATGTTTTTAACCAAGAGACAAAAGGAAGTTCTTGATTATCTCAAGGGATATGTTTCCCAAAATGGCTATGCTCCAACATTTAATGAAATAGCAGTTGAGTTCGGTTTTAGCTCTAAAGGTACAGTGTACAAGCATATTAAAGCTCTACGGGAAAAGGGTCTGATACACCACGAATGGAATAAAACCCGTGCCATAGAGATACCGAAAGATAGTGGAAGTCTGTCTAACCTTCCTGTATTGGGTACTGTGGCAGCAGGTATTCCAATTGAAGCTATAGAAAACCCTGAGTCTCTTGATGTTCCAAGTTCTTTCCTTCGTAGGGGAGAACATTACGTGCTGAAGGTAAGTGGTGATTCCATGATAGATGAACACATAGCAGATGGAGATTATATTATTGTGAAAAAACGTGGAAGCGCTGAAAACGGGGAGACTGTAATCGCTCTGGTTGATAATAATGAAGTTACTATTAAGAGGTACT
>JBHHWX010000792.1:0-2407 GCA_046756745.1 bacterium
AGCCGGTCAAGCTTTTGATGTCGTCGAAAGATGTTATTCACAGCTTTTTTGTGCCATCGTTCCGCGTCAAGATGGATGTCTTGCCAAATCGATATACTGCACTCTGGTTCGAAGCAACACAAGAGGGTGAGTTCGATCTTTATTGCACGGAATACTGCGGCAAGGGACATTCCGAAATGCTCGGCAAAGTTGTCGTTATGCGCGAGCAGGATTACAATGACTGGCTGAAATCGGCAGCGGAAGCCAGTATGCAATTGTCGTTAGTCGATTACGGCGAACAGCTTTACAGAACCAAGGCTTGTATTACCTGCCACTCGATAGATGGCTCGGCAAATCAAGGCCCGACCTGGAAAGGCGTTTTCGGCGCAACGGAAAAACTCGCGGACGGCAGTGAGGTTGTTGTCGATGAAAATTACATCCGCGAATCGATTCTCAACCCGTTTGCCAGGATAACAGCCGGTTATCAGCCGATTATGCCGCCATTTCAAGGTATATTGAGTGATAGAGATGTGGATGCACTTATTGAGTATATCAAGACACTGAAATAACGTGCTCGGAAGGATATTATGATCGCCATACCGGAAAAAAATTATTTAACGGAACCCAAGGGGCTAAAGTCGTGGCTGGTGACCCACGACCATAAACGCATCGGTTTGATGTATTTATTTGCCATCATGTTCTTTTTCATGGTCGGCGGGCTCTTTGCCGTATTGCTGCGCCTGGAGCTGCTCAATCCGGGAAAAGATTTCATCGATGCTGATACATACAACCAATTCTTTACCCTGCACGGCGCGATCATGATATTCCTTTTTATAATCCCATCTATTCCCGCCGCGCTTGGTAATTTGATTCTGCCTTTGATGCTGGGCGCCAAAGACGTCGCATTTCCCCGGTTGAATCTCGCCAGTTGGTATCTCTATGTTGCCGGCGCGCTTTTTTTTGTTTTTTCAATTATTGCCGGCGCAGCAGACACAGGGTGGACTTTTTATACGCCCTATTCTATCGAGACCTCGACTTCTGTGATCATGACCGGCCTGGGTGCGTTTATACTTGGCTTTTCATCGATATTTACCGGGTTGAACTTTATCGTCACGATACACAAACTCAGGGCGCCTGGGCTCACCTGGTTCAAGCTGCCGTTATTCACCTGGGGTTTGTACGCAACCGGGATTATTCAAGTTTTAGCAACGCCGGTCATTGGCATCACGCTCCTTCTTCTTGTGCTCGAACGCATCGCAGGTATCGGCATATTCGATCCGGCGCTGGGCGGCGATCCGGTGCTCTTTCAGCATTTCTTCTGGTTCTACTCCCACCCGGCTGTCTATATCATGATCCTGCCCGGTATGGGAATTATCAGCGAGATTATTTCCGTGCATTCGACTCGCAAAATTTTCGGATACAAGCCGATCGCCTTTTCAAGCCTCGGCATCGCCCTGATCAGCTTCCTTGTCTGGGGACACCACATGTTTACCAGCGGGCAATCGGTATTCGCGTCAATGGTTTTCTCGTTTCTGACATTTCTTGTCGGCATCCCCTCGGGAATCAAGGTTTTCAACTGGATTGCGACTTTATACAAAGGTTCGATCCGGTTTACAACACCCATGTTCTATGCTTTGTCTTTTTTGATCTTATTCAGCATCGGCGGCTTCACGGGCATTGTCCTGGGAACAATATCGCTCGACATCCATTTGCACGATACCTACTTTGTGGTTGCGCATTTTCATTATACAATGATGGGCGGGACGGTAATTGCGTTTCTTGGCGGCTTGCATCATTGGTGGCCGAAAATTTGGGGCAGAATGTATAATGAATGGCTGGGGAGGGTAGCTTGTATCGTTATTTTTGTAGGCTTCAACATTACTTTTTTCAACCAGTTCATTATCGGCGTACAGGGTATGCCGCGCCGCTATTACAACTATCCGGAAGCGTTCCATTTCAATCATGCGTTTTCTTCAGTCGGTTCCTGGATACTCGGGCTTGGCTTTGTCATCATGGCGGCGTACCTAATTTATTCAATTTTTAATGGTAAACCGGCAGGCAAGAATCCGTGGGGCGGCCTGACAATGGAATGGCAGACAACTTCGCCGCCGGATGAACACAACTTCGATAGCATTCCGGAAGTAAGCCATCGCCCTTACGCCTATGACGAAATTATCCCGGAAAGCGAATACCAGGACGAGCTTGAGAAAGAGTTGGCTTAAAGAGTAAAAGAAACGAAAAAGCACAGATCACACTTCGGCCTGGCCACGTCTCGTTCCTGAGCCGAATGTGGAAGTGAAAACGACAGATCCGAAAACCGATTTTCTACCGCCAGTTTGGAACAGGCCGAAGTCGTGATCGTGCTTATGATTTTAATGCGTAATGCGTAATGCGTAATGCGTAATGCGTAATGCGTAATGCGTAATGC
>JBHHWX010000793.1:0-2406 GCA_046756745.1 bacterium
AGCCTAATTGCATAAATGTCAATATGTTGTACAAGCACATGTTGTCCTGTTTGTGAATTGTTCAGGTTAAATTCGTCCTGAAACGAAAAAAGCCTTTCCACGTTTCATGGAAAGGCTTTTATAAAAATCGTCTAAAAAAATTACAAATTATCTAAATAACCTTTCCAAGAGAGGACGCCTGAAACCCGGCCTGAAAGGAGCGTGATGCTTCTTCTTCAATGTGAGAGGCTTCAGTGCGTTTTTCTTCTTGTCAAGGTGAAAGTGCTTCATGTCCTATTCTCGATAATAATTCGTCAATAATAAGCAATGATTCATGTAAAGTCAAGTTTTTTTTGGTATTTTTATGGAGAAACTGTATGACAATCTAATAGTAGATTAATAACTTCCGTTAAAAAAATGCTAAGGACCAAGTCCGGCATGGTGTTAAACCGATCTTTTAAACCGTTACTTTTCTGCAGTTCAAACGTTTGCATGATTAGATGTCTATCAAAGCCAAAAGCGATGAACAGTTGATGCTTGAATATGCTTCCGGGAATCCCGAAGCATTCGAGGAGCTATTTGGCCGTTACGGGGAAAAGCTCTACAACTTATTTCTGCGTTCTCTCAACAAGACGGAGCTGGCGCAAGACCTGTTGCAAGAATGCTTTCTGCGTGTCATTGAATCGAGAGACCGTTATCAATCGACAAAAGAATTTTCGTGCTGGCTCTTTACGATTGCCATGAATCTGATTCGAGATAAATATCGCGAGCAAACCCGACGAACAATGGAACCCATTTCTGAGAGCTCGGAGCTAGATGAATTAGAGCCTAAGTTACACAATCAAGGGCCTGATGAAAATTTGGAAAATTTACAAATCAAAGAGGTGATCGTCACAGCGATAAACTCGTTGGTTAACGATCAGCGGGAGGCAATCATTTTGAGTAAGTATCAGGGCCTTTCTTTTTCAGAAATCGCTGAGATTTTAAACATATCTCCCGCAGCGGCCAAACAAAAGGCTTATCGCGCTATGCAAAATCTTAGAAAGAAATTAGCCTACTTGAAAGAGGATTAAGGTCATGAAATGTGAAAACATACAGAACCTTTTTATGAGTTATCTTACTGAAGACGCCTCTGAAGAAGAGAAGCTGGCCTTTGAGGCGCACGTAGCTGATTGTTCCTCTTGTGCAAGTGAGCTGAAAGAGCTTCGTGTTGTCTGGAGCTCATTGGAGACTTGGGAAGACCAATCGCTACCCAATCACCTCGTGGAAAAGATTTTAAGCAGGGCGCGAGAAGCGGTTGTTACAGTTCAGGAGAATGTTTGGGCCAATAGTTGGGCTTCTTTCAAACGGCTTCTAAAACCAATGGCCCCAATCGCGATGGGACTGGTGGCGGCCGTCCTTTCGGCCGGAATCCTTTCTTCAAAAATGAACCTGTCCACGATTCATCCGCTGGGATTAACCGCTGTGGGGGCATTGTGGACTGCTATCTACTCCATCATATTTTATCTTCTTTTCTTCACGGGTAAAGGCAAAGCCAATTCATGGCGTGATTTCGCCCAGGCCAGCATTACCGCGGTGGGCATTTTTCTGGTTTTTACGCTCATCAGCCCGGTGCCAAGCTCGATTCATTTTTGCCGCTATTATGCTGTCACGCAGCCAGTCATCGAGAGACTGTCTATTGGAGGCAGCTTCTTTTTGTTCGGTGCGCTCTACGCCATGATTCCCATGAGCATCTCTGCCTATTTTTCCGGCAGCAGGTCTGGTACCCATCCCTTGGCCAAAGGCTCTTTGGCAGGCGTTATGTTTGTGGCGCTTTTGGCCCCGAGTATTTATCTTCAGTGTGCGCCCTTCGCACTTGGCGTTTTATTGGTTTGGTTTGGCGGAGCGCTTTTGGGTTCGGTACTGGGGGGGGTCATAGGGTATTGGGTGCGCTATCGGTTTGCGGCGAACTAATTTCGAAAAAGTGATTTGGAAAGATCTCATCACCTAAAATGGAGATTTAAGATGAACTATCTCAAAATATTCATGGTCTTAACGATCATGGCATTAGCATTCGTTTCGGCTTTGTATTCAGCCAGTCAACGACAGAAGGCCACGATAAAAGTGGATGGACTTGCCTGTCCCTTTTGCGCCTATGGACTGGAGAAAAAATTAAAAAAGATTGAAGGTGTGGAGAAGCTGGAAATAAGAGTAAACGATGGCGTCGCCATTTTGTATTTTCAAGAAGGCGCAAATATTGATAAAGATCAGATTGCTAAAAAAGTAAAAGAAGCCGGCTTTACTCCAAGAAAAGTTCAAATTGAAGGTGAGTCTAAAAAAGGGAAAGAAGCTGTGAAAGGACAGAATGTCACGCTCGGTATCAAAGGGATGTCCTGTGAAGGATGTGTTTCCCGGGTAAAAAATGCTCTGAACAATTTGGACTGCGTT
>JBHHWX010000794.1:0-2405 GCA_046756745.1 bacterium
ACCCGGGGACGGGTGCTTGAGCATTTTAAAGAGTTTTCGTTCAGACACTAATTAACATTTCTCGCTTCATTTGCGCGGCAGATTAGGTTTGCTCAAAAGTTCATATTACCGCGAAGCGGTTACACAACATAGCCGAGGGTTCGGCGATAGCCGTACCCTCGGTTTCCAGAACATTCAAATCAACCCTGAAAGGGTTTCATAAACGACGACCGCATGATTACACGACCAATTTGTTGAACCCTTTCAGGGTTCATCTGCAGGTTTGCCTTTTTAATCCCAGTGTTCGTCTTCTGACGAACACTGGGCTGTGTTGTGTAACGCCTTCGGCGTGAACAATGGCTACTCTGCGAAGTGAATAATATTAATCATTAATTTTCATTCGGTCATTTGCTTGCGTCGTCATTATTACTGCCGTAAAATGGTCAAACTAACTGAAATGACAGCGCAGCGAAATGACCATAGAATGACAGCGCAGCGAATGACTTAATGACTTTTGATATGAGGAGGCGTCACAATGAGCAAGCCCAAATTACCGCTCGTCTCCATAGCGCTCATGCTCATCTTTCTTGTAGGGGGAAGCATCGCTCTGGTCTTAGACTGGCCCGCGGGTCCCGCGCATCTGGATTGGGGAGTCTGGATCGTCATCTATTTTGGTTATCTCTATGTTATTGCGGCAGCTTTCTTTTATGTAAAAAAGGGCAGATAATGCTACAATACGCTGTGATTTTGGTCTTGTATTTTACAGGTATGCTTGTGCTTGGCCTATGGTTTAATAAAAAGGTCAAGTCAAAAAAGGATTATTTTATCGCAAAAGGAAAACTCGGTCCGGCAACGGTCGGTTTTTCGTTTTCTGCCACTCAGATGAGCGGAAGCTCTTATATGGGAGCGGTGGGGACGGAAAAAATTCTGGGCTACAATTTCGCACCTGCCGCCGTCACCTCTGCGGCTGCTCCCTGGTTCTCTTATATTTTGCTCGGCGCCAGGCTGAGAAAAATAGCGAGCAAGATAAAAAGCGTGACCCTTGCGGATATTTTTGAAGCACGATACTACAGCAAGTTCTCCAGCCTCACCTGCGTTATCATCATGCTCATTGCGTTCATCCCCATGATTGCAGCGCAATTGAAAGCCGCCGGCAATGTCTTCGAGGTTCTTCTCGGACTGCCCTATATTGTGGGACTGTTTGTATTTGGCGGCATCGTGATTCTCTACACGGTTTTAGGAGGTATGTATGCCGTGGCCTGGACCGATTTGATTCAGGGAGTGATCATGATAGTCGGCTTTGCCATATTAGCTCCGGTAGCTGTTCACGCGGCGGGAGGATTTGCAGGGATGCACCAGCAGTATGCGCAGATCAATCCGCAAGCGATCTCTTTCACCGGAAAGATGTCAGCCGGGTGGGTCGTCTCTGCATTTGTGGTGTGGGGTTTTTTTCAGATTGGAGGCTCCCCGGCATCTGTGACGAGATTCTTGATACCGGAAGACGACAAAACGCTCAAACGCGCGATGGTCTATTCTATCCTGTTCCAGAGCTTCATTTATCTCTCTGCGACATTGGTTGCCATTGCCGGAGGCGTTTTATTGCCCAATCTGGAGCAGCCGGATTTGACCGTACCCACGATGGTCACTCAGCTTTTACATCCGTTAGTCGGTGGAATTATCATTGCAGCGGTTTTAGGAGCCATGATGTCAACTATCGACTCGATACTTCTGTTAGCCGGTTCTTTAGTGGTCGAGAATATCTATATCAAATTTATGAGGAAAGAAGCCAATCATCAACAAGGGCTCAGAATCGCGCGTTATGTCACATTGGTTATTGGTGTGCTGGCGCTGCTTGTTGCAATCAAACCGCCGGCCGCCATATTATGGATTGTAACTATGGCGTTTAGCCTGATGGCGTCCGCTTTTACGTTCCCCTTTCTTCTCGGACTCTGGTGGCCGGGAGCAACCAAAGAGGGTGGAATTACGGCCATGATCGCCGGCGCGATGAGTTGTGTCTTTTGGTACGGCCTCGGGTACATGAAATATCATTCTTTTGACAACTGGATCGGCGGAATATGGCCGGCGATTTTTGGCTCTGCCGTATCCTTAATTCTGATCATAGTTGTCAGCAAAGTAACCCCTCCGACGCCTCCGGAGGTGAAGGAGCTCTTCTTTGGATAATGTCACTTTGATTGGGGTAATTTTTTTGTTGTAATTTTGAAAAAATACTTTACTTTGGTATTGAATCTCTTTTGCCTTACCAAAGATATAAATCGTGTAAAATAATACAGTCGAAAACATCTTGCCAAAAAACGTCAAGACTTTACAACTCAGGTACTAATGTCGAACCACAGTTCGTTTAAAGCAGGTGCTAATACTCAGCAGCACCTCTCGAAACTCGATGCTGCCTTGTGGCACGGTTCCTT